>NZ_VRVF01000080.1:0-20070 GCF_008040045.1 Methylobacterium sp. WL8
GCCCTGCCCCGCCCTCGCCTGCCCGTCGCTGGCCTCGCTTCGCCCTCACCTTCGCCCTTGCCGGCCTCGGGTTCGGCTTGGCCGCGATCGGTTTCGTCGCGGCGATGGACCCTTATGGCCTGCGCGCGAGCCCCGGGCGGCCGGGCGCGATCATGGATCGCAACCAGCGCTTCATGTACCCGCGGATCGCGCGGGCCGGCGGATACGACGCGGCGGTGTTCGGGACCTCGACGGCGCGCCTCCTCGATCCGCACGACCTCGACCGGGCGTTCGGGGTGCGCTTTGCCAACCTCGCCGTCAACGCCGCGACGCCGGACGAGCAGCGCACCCTGGCAACACTGTTCCTGCGCCGGAACGCCGCGCGCGCCGTGCTGTACGCGCTGGATTCCACCTGGTGCGCCGCCGCCCCGCCCCGCCGCACCGCGCACCCGTTCCCGGACTGGCTCTATGCGGAGGGCGCCCCGTGGGGCTGGCTGCGGCAGGTGAACGGGCAGAGCCTCGGGATCGCGGCCCAGGTCGCGCTCCACCGCCTCGGCCTCGCGCCGGCTCGCATCCGCGGCGACGGCTTTTCCGTGTTCACGCCGCCGGAGGCCGCTTACGACCCGGTCCGCGCCGCGCGCCACATCCACGGCGGCGGCAGCCCGCTCGACCCGGAGTCGGGCGTGGGGCCGGCGGCGCGGGCGGGCGACGCCGCGCCCGACGCCATTCATGACGCCATGCCGATGCTCGACGTCCTCGACGGGCTGCTCGCCGCGGTGCCGGAGGCGGCGCGCAAGCTCGTCGCCTTCATGCCGGTCCACGTGGCGGCGCAGGCACCGGCCGGCACGCCGGAGGGGGCGCGCGAGGCCGCCTGCAAGCGCCGTGTCGCCGCGATCGGCAAGGCGCGGGGGGCGGTGGTGGTGGATTTCCGCCTACCCTCGCCGATAACCACGCGCGACGAGAACTATTGGGACGCCCTGCACTACCGCCTGCCGGTGGCGGCGCGCGTCGTCGCGGGCCTGCAGGCGGCGGCCGAGGCGGGCGCGGACGCCCCCGACGGCAGCTACCGGGTGCTGGCGCATCCGTGATGCGCGAAAGGCCTTCCGCGAGGCGCATAGACGGCTTTCAGCCGGCGGCGTCGCGCTCGGCCCTGGCCCAGCCCGCGCGGGTCTCCTCGCAGAACGCGTCGAGCCGGCCCTCCGTGATCGCCACGCGCATCCCCGCCATCAGGTCCTGGTAGTAGGCGAGGTTGTTCCAGGTCAGCAGCATCATCCCCAAGATCTCGTCGGAGCGCACGAGATGGTGGAGGTAGGCGCGGGAATACGCGCGCGACGCCTCGCACGCGGAAGCCTCGTCCAGCGGCCGCGTGTCCTCGGCGTGGCGGGCGTTGCGCAGGTTGATCCGGCCGTGGCGGGTGTAGGCGAGGCCGTGGCGGCCGGCGCGCGTCGGCATCACGCAATCGAACATGTCGACGCCGCGTGCAACCGAGCGCATCAGGTCGTCCGGGGTGCCGACGCCCATCAGGTAGCGCGGCTTGGTGCTCGGTAGGTGCGGCTCCACCGTCTCGATCATCGCGAGCATCACCGCCTGCGGCTCGCCGACCGCGAGGCCGCCGATCGCGTAGCCCTTGAGGTCGAGGTCTGCCAAAGCCCGGGCGCTCTCGATCCGTAGCTCCGGCACGTCGCCGCCCTGCACGATCCCGAACATCGCCTTGCCCGGCTGCTCGCCGAAGGCGGTGCGGCAGCGCTCGGCCCAGCGAAGCGACAAGCGCATCGCCTTCTCGATCGCCTCGCGCTCGGCCGGCAGGCGCACGCACTCGTCGAGTTGCATCTGGATGTCGGAGCCGAGCAGGCCCTGGATCTCGATCGAGCGCTCCGGCGACATGTGGTGGGCGGTGCCGTCCACATGCGAGCGGAAGGTCACGCCCTGCTCGTCGAGCTTCCGCAGCGCCGACAGCGACATCACTTGGAAGCCGCCGGAATCGGTGAGGATCGGCCCGTCCCAGCGCATGAAGCGGTGCAGGCCGCCGAGCCGCGCCATCCGCTCGGCGCCGGGGCGCAGCATCAGGTGGTAGGTGTTGCCGAGCACCACGTCGGCGCCGAGGTCGCGCACCTGGCTCGCATACATGGCCTTGACCGTGCCGGCGGTGCCGACCGGCATGAAGGCCGGCGTCCGGATTGTTCCCCGCGGCATGGTGATCACGCCGGTGCGGGCTTGCCCGTCGGTGGCGTGGACGGCGAAGGCGAAGTCTGTGTCGGACATGGCGGGGACGGCTTCCAGATGCTTTCGGATCGCACCTCTCTCCTTCTCCTCGACCGGTCCCTCCGTCATCCCGGGGCTGCGCAGCAGAGCCCGGGATCCAGAGCCGCCGACGATGCCAGGCTGGAACACGACCTGCGGTTCTTGGATCCCGGGCTCGCCTTCGGCGCCCCGGGATGACGGGGAGGGTCTGGAAGCGGAGTCTAAGAGATCGGCGCGTTCGGCGACCTGCTTGCAGGGATGGGAAGAGGCGCGTTCGGCAAAAACCCTATCAGACCGGGGCGGGAAACAGCAGGCTCGAATCGCCGTAGGAGTAGAACCGATAGCCCTGCGCGATCGCGTGGGCGTAGGCGGCGCGCAGGGTGTCGAGGCCCGAGAAGGCCGAGACCAGCATGAACAGGGTCGAGCGCGGCAGGTGGAAGTTGGTCATCAGCGCGTCCACCGCGCGGATGCGCGTGCCGGGGGTGATGAAGATCTCGGTCGGGCCGGCGAAGGGGTGGAGCCGCCCCTCCGCGTCGGCGGCGCTCTCCAGCAGGCGGAGCGCGGTGGTGCCCACCGCCACGATCCGTCCGCCGGCCGCCCGCACCGCGTTGAGGGCGTCGGCGGTCGCGGCATCCAGGATGCCGATCTCGGCGTGCATGCGGTGGTCGGCGGTGTCCTCGGCCTTGACCGGCAGGAAGGTGCCGGCCCCGACATGCAGGGTGAGCGTATGGCGGCCGATCCCGGCGGCGTCGCACCGCGCCAGCAGGTCGTCGGAGACGTGCAGGCCGGCGGTGGGGGCGGCGACGGCGCCGGGGTTGCGGGCGTAGACCGTCTGGTAGTCGGTGGCGTCCCGTGCGTCGGTGGGGCGCTTGCCGGCGATGTAGGGCGGCAGCGGCAATTCTCCGACGGCGGCGACGGCCTCGTCGAGGGCCGGCCCGGCGAGGTCGAAGCGCAGGGTGATCTCGCCCCCCTCGCCCTTGGCCGCGACGGTCGCGTCGAGGCCGCCGCGTTCGCAGGGCTCGCTGGCCCCGTGCCGGCCGAAGGCGATGCGGTCGCCGACTGTCAGGCGCTTGGCCGGGCGCGCGAAGGCACGCCAGAGATCGGGCTCCTCGCGCAGGTGCAGCATCACCTCCGTGCGCTGGCCCGGTGCGCCGGGGCGGGTGCGGATGCCGTGGAGGCGCGCCGGGATCACCTGCGTGTCGTTGAAGACCAGGGCGTCGCCCCGGCGCAGCAGGCCGGGAAGGTCGGTGACGCGCGCATCCTCCAGCTCGTCGCGGTGAGAGCCTCCGCCGGGGCGCACGACGAGCAGGCGTCCGGCGCCGCGCGGCTCGGCCGGGCGGAGGGCGATGCTGGCCTCGGGCAGGTCGAAATCGAACAAGTCCACGCGCATGGGGCCGGCACCTGCACCGCCCCGCGCCGGGAATCAATCCGGGCGGGGGCAATCGATGCGGCGGAGCCCGCGGGGAACCGCGTCCGACCGCCCTCCGTTCACGGCAGGCGTCGATCCCGCTTTGCTTCCCGACTCGGAGCCTCCATGCCCTGGTACGCCGTGCGCCCCCGCGATCCCGCCGACCCGCGCTGGCCTCTGCCGGGCAAGCCGCAGATCGTGCTCAAGGGCGCGGACCCGGCCGAGGCGCGTGAAAAATTCGAGCAGGCCTATCCGAGCACGCCCTTCGGCACGCCGTCCACCCCGGTGCCCGACGGCGCCGGCAGCTTCGAGGGCGACGCCGAGGCGCTGGTCGTCGAGGAGACCGCGGAACCGACCCCGCCGCGTTGAGCGTTCTCGGATATCGGGCGTAGGCCCTTTCCGGGCGGAGGGACGGATGACGGCGCAGGCGGAGCGGACCACCCTCGACGGGCAGCTCGTCGGCTACTGGGCGCGCGAGGCCGCCCGCCTCGAAGCGCTCGCCGCCGCGGCCCGGTTCGGCTGGCAGAAGCGGCGCTTCCTGCGCCGGGCCGCAGACGCGCGGGCCCGGGGGGCGCAGAGCGAGGCGCGCGAGACCGCCCGCGCGAGTAGAGCCGCCTCCCCCGCCTGATCACAAGATAGCTTCGGCTAAGTTCCTTGCCCCGGCGTGCAAGGTGTGCAGCAGCCTCGAAGCTGTGCTGTGGCCTTGAACCTTTGCCGTGGCCTTGCGGGTGGCCGGTCGACTAGAGCCGCCGGGTCGTTTCCCCGGACCCGTCATGAGCCGCACCCAGAAAGCCGCCCTCGCCAGCGCCGTCGTCGGCCTCGCGGTCACGGGGCTGAAATTCCTCGCCTACTGGCTCACCGGCAGCCTCGCGCTGTACTCGGACGCGCTCGAGAGCATCATCAACGTGGTGGCGGCGCTGAGCGCGTTCGTCGCCCTGCGGGTGGCCGGGCTGCCGGCCGACGAAGACCACCCCTACGGCCACCACAAGGCGGAGTTCTTCTCGGCGGTGATCGAGGGATCGCTGATCATCGTCGCGTCTCTGCTGATCCTGCGCGAGGCGTATTATGGCATCCTGGCGCCCAGGCCCGTCGACGCCCCCGCCATCGGCCTCGCCATCAACGCCGTCGCCACGGCGATCAACGCGGTGTGGGCGTGGGCGCTGCTGCGCTGGGGCAAGGCCTGGCGCTCGCCGGCCCTGGTCGCAGACGGCCGCCACGTGCTCGCCGACGTGTTCACCTCGGGCGGCGTGCTCGTCGGCGTGGTCCTGGTGCTGGTGACCGGCATCCCGGTGCTCGATCCGGTGGTCGCGGGGCTCGTCGCCCTGAACATTCTCTGGTCCGGCTGGAAGATGGTCCGCGAATCCGTCGACGGCCTGATGGACCGGGCCGCGCCCGGCGACATGGTCGGGCAGATCCGCTCGCTGATCTCGCTCCACGGCGAGGGCGCGCTGGAGGCGCACGACGTCCGCACCCGCTACGCCGGTCAGGCGACCTTCATCGACTTCCACCTCGTCGTGCCCGGCGAGATGAGCGTGCGCGAGGCGCACGAGATCTGCGACCGGCTCGAGGACGCGCTGGAGACCACGATCCCCGGCGCCGTGGTGGTGATCCACGTGGAGCCGGCCGAGCACGCGAAGTTCCGCGGCGTGCCGGTGCTCTGAGACCGCGTCTCGAGACCAGGAATCCATGAGGTCCGGCGGATGACCGCCCCGCCGTCGCGGGGCGCGTCGGACCCACCGCATTCCGAGGCGACGCCTGCCGGCCGGAGCGTCTGCGCATTCTGCCACGCCTCCGGATCAATGCAACTTATGGTGGGATAGGACCCAGGGGTTTCAAAGTTCGTTAACCAGGTTCTCAGATTGTACCGGGTGCCACGATACGTTCACAGGTTGTTATCGAACGGAACGTGGCCGAGCATGGTGCGGCTGAAGGCCTATGATGGTGTGTGCTTCTCCTGTCGATCGCAATGCCGGCCGGCGCGGCCGGCGGGCGGCCCGCCTCGCGGTGTCGCTCGCCTGCGCGGCCGCCCTGTCCGGGTGCATGGCGACCCGCGCGCGGCAGGCCGCGCCCTCTGCGCTCGGCGACGTCGCGCGGACGGGCTCCATCCCCGAGGCGCCGCCGGCGGTCGTCGCCGCGGCGCAGGAGGAGGTCGGACGCACCATGCGCCTCGGGCTGATGAACTACCGCCTCAACGTCGGCGACAACCTCGAGGTCTCGCTGCTGATCGATTCCAGCGTGGTCCAGCCGACCTATCGGCTTAACCCGAACGACGAGTTCGACGTCGATTTCCGGACGCACCCTGAATACAACCGAACGGTTGTGGTCCGGCCGGACGGGCGGATCTCGCTGCCCGGCAAGAACGGCATCATGGTCGCCGGCCTGTCGCCCGAGCGCGCCGCCACCCTGATCCGCGAGACCTACGACGACGTCCTGATCAACCCGGTCGTCACGATCCTGCTGCGCAAGTTCCGCACGCCCATCGACGACTTCCGCGACCTGACCCAGCGGTCCGACATCGGCCGCGTCAAGCTGATGGCGATCGAGCCGGACGGCAAGATCAACCTGCCGATGGTGCCCCCGGTCCAGGCGGCCGGCCGCACCGTCAACGAGGTCTCGGCGGCGCTGTCCGCCGCCTACCGGCACCACCTCGCCTCGGTCAGCCCGAGCGTGCGGCTGGCCTCGCTGGTTCCGGCCAACACCATGGTGTTCGGCGAGGTCCGGGTGCCCGGCCCGGTCACCCTGTCGGGGCCGCGGACGCTGGCCCAGGTCCTCGGCACCGCCGGCGGCGTCCTGCCGACCGCGGCCGGCGAGGCGGTGCGGATCATCCGCTTCGACGCGGGCGCGCAAGGAAGTGTGCAGGTCGTCGACATCAGCGTGCCGGGCCTGGCCGACTCGATCGTCGTGCCGCCGAACGCCACCGTCTACGTGCCGCCTTCGGTGCTCGCCAAGACCGCGCGCGCGGTCGACCTCGTGGTCCGCCAGATCCTGCTCTTCAACGGCACCGGCTTCGGCGTGAACTACATCACCGGCCCGTCCGCCTCGACCTCCACCAGCACCACGGCGAGGGCAGCCCTATGAGCGGCACCGAGACGGCCCTCGACCCGCGGGGCTTCGAGCGGCATGGCTTCGAGCGGCATGGCTTCGATCTGCGCGACGGGCTCGGCGCCCTGTTCCGCCACGCCCGACCGGCGCTGCTGATCCTGGCCGCGGCCCTGGTCGGGGCCGGGATCTACCTCCTGCTGACCCCGACCGAGTACACCGCGGACGCCAAGCTCATCATCCGCCTCGGGCGCGAGAAGTCGGCCGCCCCGATCAATGGCGGCGCCAACCAGAACTACATGTTCTCCGAGCGCGCGCAGAACGTGAACAACGAGATCGAGATCCTGCGCGACCCGAGCATCGTGCGCGGCGAGTTCGAGGCGCTGAAGCGCATCATGCCGCTGGGCGACCTCGGCCAGCCCCCCGAGGAATGGGGCGCCTGGCTCGTCTACCAGGGGCGCCAGCTCGTGCGCGCCGCCAAGGCGGTCAAGACCTGGGTCGTCGACACCCTTCGGATCCCCTTCGAGGCGATCGGCCTGCTGCGCCACCTCAGCCCGGACGAGAAGCTGTACGAGGCCTACCTCGCCTCCTTCAAGGTCGTGTTCGTCAAGGAGACGGACGTGATCGTCACCGGCTTCACCTGGACCGACCCGACCTTCGCCGCGGACGCCCTCAACCGCCTGCTCGACGCCTACAAGCGCCGCCACGTCGAGGTCTACGCCGACGAGACGCCGGCCTCGTTCTACGCGGGCAAGCTGGAGCGCGCCCGCGCCGAGCTCGCCGCGATCGACCGGCAGCTCGGCAAATACCTCAAGGGCGCCAACACCGCGAGCTTCGCGATCGAGCAGCAGAACGACCTCGGCACGCTGGCCGACCTCGCCCGCCAGAAGTCCGCGGCGCAGATCGAGCGCGAGGGCGTCGAGACCCGCCTCAGGCGCACCAAGGAATCCGGCCCCGACCGCTGGCAGCCGACCCCGGCGGACGCCGACCCGACGGTGGCCGCCTTCGACCAGCGCTTCGCCGAGCTGCGCACCCGGCGCTCGGAGCTCGCCACGCGGTTCCGCCCGGCCGCGCCCGAATTCGCCAGCCTCGACCGCGACCTCACCGAGCTCGCCCGGCAAAAGTACCGCGCGCTGATCAGCGCCGACACCACCCGGCTCGCGGTGCTCGCCGAGAAGATCGCGGCGATCTCCCACATCGAGGCGTCGCGGCGCCAGGCGGCGATCGGCCAGAGCGACGCCTCCCTCGCCTTCGGCCGGCTCGGCCAGCAGAAGAGCCTGCTCGCCGACGAGATCGCCCAGACCCAGCGTCGCATCGACGAGCTGACGACCGGGACCGGCCTGGATTCGCAGTCCGTCACCTCGTCCGCGCTCGTCGCCCGGGCGGTGCCGCCGCGGCTGCCGAGTGGGCCGAACCGCCTGCTGATCCTCGGGCTCGCCGCCGGCCTCGGGCTCGTCGCGGCTCTGGCCTACGTCGCGCTGGCCGAGATCCTGGCCCAGACCTACCGCAGCGCGTCGGACGTGGCGCGCTCGCTGGGGGTGCCGGTGCTCGCCGCCCTCCCCTTGCGCGACGAGGGCCGCGCCGCTCCGCGGCGCTCCCGCGCCCCCGGCCTCCGTGGAGCCACCGCATGATCGCCGCCTCCTACGATCCGGCGGTGCCCGACCGCGCGGTGCTCGAGCCGGCCCTGGTGCAGCTCAACCGCCGCGAGGGGCCGCCGCTCCGGCGCATCGGCGTCACCGCGGTTCAGGCCGGCGACGGCGTCACCTCGCTCAGCCGCCAGCTCGCTGGGCTCTATGCCCGACGCGACCTCGACGTGGTCTTGATCGAGGCGAACTGGGCCAAGCCCGCGCTCGCCGCCGCCTACGGCCTTGCGGGCAAGCCGGGATTCGCCGACATCGTCGTCGGCGCGGCGGCGCCCCTGGACGGCGTCCACCCGGTGGCCGACGGCTTCCACGTCGTCCCCGCCGGCACCGCCGCCGCGATCCGCGAGGCCGGCCTCGACGACGCCCGCGTCGAGGCCTTCCTCGGGCTCGTCGACCAGCGCTACCACCTCGCGATCCTCGATTGCGCGCCGATCGGGCAGATCGGCGACACCGCGGCGCTCGGCCCCCTCGTCGACGGCTTCGTCGTGGTCGTCGGGGCCGAGCGGACCCGGCGGGTCGTGGCAGAGCAGGCGATGCGCGACCTCGAGGCCGCCGGCGGCACCGCCCTCGGCGTCGTCCTCAACCGGACCCGGCGGCCGATCCCCGACTGGCTCTACCGGCGGCTCGGATGAGGCTCGCGCTCCGCACCCTTCCGCCGCTGGCGATCGGCGCCGGCGCCGCAGCCGCCGCCGTGGCGCTGGCAAGCGCGCCGCCGAAGTTCGCCGTCGTCGGGGTGGTCGCGCCGCTCGGCGGCCTCGCCGCCCTGATCCTGGGGCAGCGCGTCCGGTTGACGCCGTTCCTGCTCGTCGCCTTCGCGGTCGGGCTCACGGTCAAGCTCGACGTCAGCGTCTTCCAGCACTTCGAGGCGGTCGGACAGTACCTGCCGAGCATCGGCGGCGGCGCCGGGCTGACCGTCAGCGTCGCCTTCCTCGTGGCGCTGACGCTGATCGCCTTCCGGCTCGTCGGGATCGGCGAGGCCGGCCCGCAGCGCGTGTCGCTCGATCCGCCCCTGGTGCTGACGCAACTCGCCTTCATGGCGGCCGGCGTGCTCTCCCTCGTGAACGCGGGCGACCCGACCTACCTGTGGTTCGACGAGTGGCGTTTCCTCACCCTGCTCGTCGTCTCGGTCGCGATCGCCAACCTCGGCCCGCAAGACGTCCGCACCCTGGCGCTGGCGATCTGCGTCCTCTGCCTGGTCCAGACCGCGGCGGCGGCGGTGCAGTACGTCACCGGCTCGGAACTCGGCCTCGGCGTGCTCGGCGAGGAGCAGATCGTCGAGGAGAACATCAACTTCCAGGCCCAGCGCCGCGCCGCCGGCTTCAAGGTCCACCCGAACATCCTCGGCTACTATTACGAGGTGGTGTGGCCGCTCGCGCTGGCTCTGGCGCTCTCCCGCGGCCCGGCCTGGCTGCGCCTCGTCGGGGCGATGGGCGCGCTCTCGGCGCTCAGTGGCGTGGTGCTGACCCTGTCGCGGGCCTCGTGGCTCACCTACCCGCTCTCGGCGTCGCTCGTCGTGCTGCTGGTCTACCGCGACCGGCTGCTCTCGCGGGCGAGCCTGGTCGTGGCGGGCCTCCTCCTCGCCGTGGGCGTCGTCGCAGCGATCGTCGTCGGTCCGATGATCTGGGAGCGGCTGTTCGCCGACGACGGCGGCTCGGCGGCGCAGCGCGGCCCCCTGAACGCGGCGGCGCTCGCGCTGTTTTCGCAGTTCCCGATCCTCGGGGTCGGATTGAACAATTTCGGCAACATGTTCGCGACGCTGGACCACACCGGCCTGTCGCGGCTCGCCGGCCTGTTCGACCGCTCGAACCACGTCGTCCACAACCTCCACATCCTCGTCCTCACCGAGGTCGGGATCGTCGGATACGCCGCCTTCGCCCTGGTCTTCGGGATCGGCCTGTGGCGCGGCTTTTCCGCGGTGCGGCGCGCGCCGGTCGGCGACCCCCTCGCCGCGATCGCCGGAGCCTCGGCGATCGGGCTCCTCGCCCACCTCCTCCACGGCCTCGTCGACCCCGGCTTCCGCCTGAACCTCGGCATCGCCGAGCTGCTCTACACCGCGCTCGGGATGATCGCGGCGGTGGCGGCGGCGCAGCGCGCCGGCCGCATCGCCGCCCTCACCGCACCGAGCGCGGGTCCCTTCTCCCAGGGGGAGCAGGACAGGATGAGGGGCGTGACCTTTCCGGATGACGCACGCCCCTCACCCCAGCCCTCTCCCGCTGGGAGAGGGAGTCGCGGCGTGGCGTCCCGCGCCAGATCCCAACGAAGAAGCGCGAGCTTGCGATGACCCCCGCCCTCAGCGTCCTCGTCGTCACCTACAAGTCCGGCGCCGACGTCGACACCTGCCTCGCCCTGCTCGCGGCGAGCCGGATCGACCGTCCCTACGAGGTGATCGTCGTCGACAACGCGTCCGGCGACGGCACGGCCGAGCGGATCGCTGCCGCCTGGCCCGACATCCGCGTGATCGCGGAGACGACGAACCACGGGTTCGCCGGCGCCAACGCGCTGGCCTACGCCGCGGCCCGCGGCGACGCGATCCTGCTGCTCAACCCGGACGCGTACCTGCGCGACCCGGATGCGGTCGCGGTGGCGCTCGCCCACCTCGACGCCCACCCCCAGGTCGGCGCCGTCGGCCTGCGCCTCGTCTTCGAGGACGGGCGCCATCAGGTCGGCGACGCCGGGTTCGAGCCGCGCCCGCTCACCGTCGCGGTACACGCGGCCGGTCTGTCGGGGCGGTTCGGCCTGCGCGGGGTCTACCTGTCGGGCGGCCAGGCGCGAGCGCCGGGGCCGGTCTCCGTCGACTGGCTCTGCGGCGCCTTCCTGATGTTGCGGCGCGCGGCGGTGGAGGCGATCGGCGGCCTGTCGAGCCCGCTGTTCCTCTACGGCGAGGACGTCGACTGGGGCTGCCGGGTGCGCGACGCCGGATGGCGGGTCGAGTACCTGCCGGACCGCAGCGTGGTCCACCTCCAGGGCGGCTCGGGGAGCACCCGCTCCCCCCGCTGGCTCGACGGGCTCGCCGGCGTCTATCGGCTGCGCAACGGGGGGCGCCGGCTGTCCTCGCCGGCCTTCTTCGCGGTGCCGCTCTGGCTCGGGTTCACCGCGCGCGCGGCCGTCTACGGCCTGCTCGGCCGGCTGCGGCGCCGGCCGGACCTGTTGGGCAGGAGTCGCGACATGAAGCGGTTCGCGGACCACCTTGCAAATATATAAACGAAGAAAGCTCAGTAATCGCTCAGCGCTTTCGGATGAAGACCATGTGATAGCCCTTGAACGGACCCGGCGTGAGCCGGAACAGCAACTCCCAAAACTTGCCCAGGACGATGTTCTCGCCATGATAGAACGGTTGCCCGTCGAACGCGTAGGTGAAGTGCTCGAACCGGTCAGTTGGGAAAAGCCGCTTCCGCGCCGCCTCCGTGTTCATCGTGTAGAGCGGCACGAAGGAGTCGATCTCGACGCGGCGTGGCTCGACCATGCGCAGCACGCGGGCGTGCAGGCGCTTGGGGACCAGCCGGGCGCCGACCCCGACATAGCCCCAGCGGTTGGGCGTCCAGGCGCAGAGCCAGCCGCCGGGGGCGAGGATGCGGCCGAGCTCCTGCGCCGTCCGCTCGGGCGTCTCGATGTGCTCCAGCACCGAGAAGGCCGAGATCAGGTCGAAGCTGGCATCGGGGAAGGGCAGCAGCCCGTCGTGGCCGACGAGCTTGACGGCGTCCGCCGTCTCGTTCCCGAGCACCGCTTCGTCGACGTCGCAGGCGGTGACGTGGGCGCAGCGCCCGCGGAAGTCCCCGAGCTGGCGGCGCAGTGGAACCGGGTCATGGCTCCACTTGCCGCGTCCGGCGCCGAACTCCATCACCCGCATGTCGGGGCGCAGCAGCGTGTTGACGCGGACGATGTACTCCATCCGGTGGTCCTGCCGGGAATAGCCCCCGGCTCCCATCTCGCGAAAAAGCCGCTCCTCGACGGTGACCGGCTCCCGATGGGGCATCGCGTCCTGGCGCAGAAGGGTGTCGTGGCCCATGAATCGTCCTCCTCAAGCGATGGGGTGGTGGGGACGCGCCGCGTGCGGGCGTCCGATGGCGGGCGGCACGCCGGCGCAGCGCGCCCGGCGGTGGCGATCCTCGGCACGCGGGGCGTCCCCGCGGCGCATGGCGGCTTCGAGACCCTGGCCGAACGGCTCGCGCTGGAGCTGGTCGCCCGCGGCTGGCGGGTCGAGGTCTACTGCCAGGTCGACCGGCCGACCGCGCCCTCGACCTGGCGCGGCGTCGACCTGATCCCGGTCCAGGCGTCGGGCGACGGCCCGCTCGCCACGATCCGGTTCGACTGGAAATGCACCTTGCAGGCGGCGTTCCGTCCGGCCCTGCCGCTGGTGCTCGGCTACAACACCGCCGCGTTCTCCCTGCTCTACCGGCTGACCGGAAAGCGCAGCGTGATGAACATGGACGGGATCGAGTGGCGCCGGGACCGCTGGTCGAGGCCCGCCAAGGTGTGGTTCTGGCTGAACGAGCATTGCGGCAGCCTGTTCTCGACGCACCTCGTCGCCGACCATCCCGAGATCGCCCGGCACCTCGCCCGCGTAAACGCGACGCGGCGCATCACCACCATCGCCTACGGGGCCGACCCCGTGGCCGACGCGCCGGCAACATCGCTGGCCGCCCTCGGGGTTGAGCCGCAGCGTTACGGCTTGGCCATCGCCCGCATCGTGCCCGAGAACCTTGTGCTGCAGGTGGTCCGCGCCTGGAGCGAGGTGAGCCCCGGCCTGCCCCTGGTGGTGCTCGGCAAACTCTCGGAGGCGGACGCCTACCACCGGGCGGTGCGCGCGGCCGCCGGGCCGGACGTGATCTTCGCCGGCGCGATCTACGAGGCGGACCGCGTCGCGGCTTTGCGCCGGCACGCCCGCTTCCATATCCACGGCCACACGGTCGGCGGCACCAACCCCTCGCTGGTCGAGGCGCTCGGCGCCGGTTCGCCGGTGCTCGCCCACGACAACGTCTTCAACCGCTGGGTGGCCGGACCCGACGCCGCCTTTTTCGGCGACGAGACCGAGTTGCGCCACGGCATCGTGCGGCTCGCCCGCGCCCCGGCCGGGCAGCTCGCGGCGATGTCGTCCGGCGCGCGGGCGCGCCATGCCGAGGCCTTTGCCTGGGACGGCATCGTCGACGCCTACGAGCGGGTGCTGCGGGCGCAGCTCCCCGAAACCCGCGCCCGCCGCCGGGCCGCGGCCCGCGTCGAGGTCGCGGGCTGAGACCACGGGATGGCCCCAGGCCCGGTGATCGAGGTTACGGGGGCGTCTCATGCGGCGCTCCTGTCCCGGGCGGGCCCGGAGGCTTGCGCGATCGTGATGTCTTCGGCGACCACAGGATCCGGCTCGCGGGTCGGGACGCTGGTCTGGCGCAGGCGCTGGACCGATACGGTCCCGGCCGGGATGTCCCGCAGGGTGGCGACCCCGACGCCGACCATCGCCCCGTCGCCGACCGTCACCGCCCCGAGGACGAGCGAATGGGCGCCGACCACGACGCCGTCGCCGAGGCGCGGCGCGTCCGCGGGGAACGGGTCGGCGGCCAGCACCGGGCGCGCGGGCGCGACCACTACCGCCGGCAGGATCACGAGGTCGCGCCCCGCCGTGCCGCAGAAGCCGATCCGGGCCGGGTGGGGCACGAACAAGCCGGGGCCGATCCGCGATCCCGGGTGAAAGGAGGCGCCCGTGAGGCGCGTCGACAGCCCGGCGACGGCGGCAGCGCTCCGCCGCCATCCGCGCAGGTGCAGCAGGTGGGCGACCCGGTGGAACGCGGCGCATTGCATCGCCGGCAGCAGCACCATCATCGCCGCGCGCGCGCGCGACATCGGCCTGTCGCCGCTGATCTGGCGCACGATCCGCGCGAGGTCGGCGGCCAGCATCCGCCGCATCACCGCCGGGCGGGCGTGGTCGAGGTTCGGTTCGGGCAGGGGCCGGGCGTTGCTCACGACGCGACGCCCCGTCCCGGCAGCGCACGCCAGTCGGTCGGCGCCAGGTCGGTGTCGGGCTCGATGTCCTTGAGCACGAGGCAGCGCGGCCCGACACGGGCGCGGTCGCCGATCAGCACCGCGCCGAGCACGATCGAGGCCGGCTCGAGGACGACGTCGTCGCCGAGGCGGGGCAGGCCGGGGCCGCCGCCGACGTCGCGGTCCGGCGTCTTGTAGAGGCCGCCGATCGAGGCCTGGAAGCCGAAGGCGGCGTCGCGCCCGACGGCGCCCGCGATGATCGTGCCGTAGGGATGGGGCAGGAACATCCCGCCGGCGATCCGGGTCGAGGGCGGGATGTCCGAGCCCGTCAGCCAGCCGTTGACGATCCAGAGCAGCCACGCCGCCATCCGCCAGCCGTTCTCGTGGGCGTAGCGCGACATCCGATAGAGCCAGATCGCCTGGTAGCCGCGGCGCAGGCGCACCGGCCCGGGCATGCGGCGCGCCCAATGCGCCCGGTCGGCGCGGAGCGCCGCGCGCGTCTCCGCCCAGGAGATCGCGGCGACGCCGCCTGGATCGGTTCCGGCGAGGTCACGGGCTGCGAGCACGGCGGCTGACTTGGGCATGCCACTCTCTTTACGGTTGTATAATACTTATAGACGCAACCATAGGGCGTTTTCGCGGTATGCCCGTCCGGGCCGTGCGATCCTACAATCGTAGGTAGCATTCTTCCGGCGAAAATCACCGAAAGATGCGTATGGTGGTGAATCGAACCGACACGGGCCAAGACCGGAGGGGGATGCGCTACGGCATCAACCTCGTCGGGCAGGCGGCTGGCCGCGGGATCTACCTGCTGGCGGGCTTCGCGGCCTTCGTGATGGTCGCGAAGGTCGCCGGGCCGGTGGTGCTCGGCCATTACGGCATCGCGCTCGCCGCCCTGGCGATCGCCCTGATCGCCGCCGACTTCGGCACGACGCTGACCTTCGCCGCCCGCATCGGCGCCTGCGAGCCCGACGCGCGGGCCGCCGCCCTCGCCGCCATGCTCTCCGCCCGGCTGATCCTCGGGGCGGGAACGGGCCTCACGCTGCTCTGCGCCCTGCCGCTGCTGCCGGCGCCGACGCGGCCCGCGCTGACGCTGGCGGCGCTCGCCATGCCGCTCGTGGCCGCCCGCTTCCTCGACGCGCTGTTCCAGGTCTGCGGCCGGCCCGGCTGGTCGGCCTATCCCTCCCTCGCCAACGCCGCCGTGCTGGTCGTCGGGACCGCGCTGGCGCTGGCCCTCGACGCGCCGGAGGCGGTGTTGCCCCTGGTCGCGGTGGCGGCCGGGACGGCCTACGGCGCCCTCGCCCTGGTGCTCGCCGGACGGCTCGTGCCGCTGCACGTCGCCGCTCTTACGGACGGCCTCGCCACGATCCGCGGGGCGGCCGGCGTCGGCGTCTCGAACGCGCTCGGCACGCTCAACGCTCGCATCGGCCTGCTCGCGCTCGCCGCCTTCGCGGGGGCGGCCGAGGTCGGGCTGTTCACCGCCGGCTACCGCTTCTTCGAGCTCGGGGTCGCCGTCGCGATCACCCTGGCCGCCCCGCTGCTGCCGGTGTTCGGGCGCGCCGCCGCCGCCGGCACCCTGCCGGCGCAGACCCGCCTTGCGCTGCGCCTCGTCCTGTCCGTCGCCGGCCCCGGCGTGATCGCGGCCTGGGTGCTGGCCGACCCGCTGGTCCGCCTGCTGTTCGGGCCGGACTACGCGGCCAGCGTGCCGGTCCTGCGCATCGCCGCCCTGATGGCGGCGGCGATGATCGCCGCGACGATCCTGTTCTCGGCCCTGGTCGCGCTCGGCCGCACCGGCTTCGCGGTGCCGTTCAGCGCCGCCGGCTGCGCGGTGAACGCCGTCCTCTGCCTCGTGCTGGTGCCGCGGGCCGGCGCGACGGGCGCCGCGCTCGCGGCGCTCGCCGCCGAGTTCGCGATGCTCGCGGTGGTTGTGTTCGCGTTCCGCCGGTCCGTCGGGGCACCGCTCCTGCCCCGCGACTGGCCGGCGATCCTGGTGCCGACCCTCGCCATGGCGACCTGCGTCCTCGCGAGCCCGGCCGCCCTCGCCCCCGTCGCCCTGCCGGCCGGCGCGCTGCTCGCGCTCGCCGGCGGCCTGTGGCTGCGCCCGCGCGATCCCCTCGCCGGCCCCTCCCTCACCAGCCCGCAATTCTCCAGCCCGCAACTCTCCAGCCCGCAACTCTCCAGCCCGGAAGCCTCGTCATGACGCCGGACACGCCCGCCGACACCCCGATCCTGTCGGTGATCATCCCGACCTACGGCCGCGCCGAGACCCTGCGGCTGACCCTCGCCGCCTTCGATCGCCAAGAGACGGAAGCCGCCTTCGAGATCGTGGTCTGCGACGACGGCTCCCTCGACGGCACCGGCGCGGTGATCAGCCGGGCGGTCGCGACCGCTCGGCGGCCAGTGGTGCACCTGCGCCAGGAGAATGCGGGGGCGAACGCCGCCCGCAACCGGGCGATTGAGGCCGCCCGCGGCACGCGCCTGCTCGTCGTCAACGACGACACAATCCCCGGCCCGAACCTCGTCGCGGCGCACCTCGCGGCCCACGCCCGGCGGGGCGGACGCGAGACGGCGATCCTCGGGCGGATGACGATCGACCCGGCGCTGCCGTTCTCGCCGTTCTCGGCGCTCCACCACGACGCCTCCTACGACGCGCTCGCCGGCAAGGTCGAGCTCGGCTGGGACGCGTTCCTGACCTGCAACGTCAGCGTCGACGCCGGCTTTCTGCGCGAGGCCGGCGGCTTCGATCCGCGCCTGACGTGGCACGAGGACATCGAGCTCGGCGAGCGGCTGGCGCGGCGCGGGATGCGCCTGTTCTACGAGCCGCAGGCGCTGGCCTACCACCACCACTTCCTCGACGAGGCGGCCTACTTGGCGATCGCCGAGCGCGAGGGGGCGGCCTTGGTGCTGTGGTACCGCAAGCGCCCCGACCTCGCCCTGGACCTCGCCCGCCTCGGGCTCGTCGGCCCAGAACCCTTCGGTCGCGCGCGCCGCCACGCGCTCGCCGACCTCGTGATGCCGGAGGTCGCCCTGCCCGGCTGGCGCGCGGCGGCGCGCTCGCTCACCCGCCTCAGCCCGGCCGCCGGGCGGACGGTGTGGCGGCGGCTGTTCCAGCGCCGCAAGCGGCTCGCCATCGCCCGAGCTTTCGCGGAGGCCGCATGAGCATCCGCCTCCGGGCGACGGCGATCGTCGCGCTCCTGCCTATGCTGGCGGCCTCCACCGCCTGCCAGCCGGCGGAGCCCCCCAGCCTGCAGCGCATCCTCGTCGACCCGGCGGGCGCGACGATGCCCGGCTACCGGACGGTGGCGGCGCTGTCCGCCGTGCCCTTCGCGAGCCTGGCGGCCGGCAGCGCGGTGCTGGTCAAGGGCGGCCGCTTCGACGGCGTGGTCGTCGTCAGCGCCCGCGGCACCGCCGAGGCGCCGGTGACGGTGGCTGCTGTGCCCGGCACCGAGCCGGTGCTGTCGAACTCGATGGTGTTCGAGGACGCGGCCTACGTCACCGTGTCCGGGCTGACGGTGCGGGGGGCGGTGAATTCCGGCTTCATCCTGCGCCGGGGCAGCCACCACGTCACCGTCCGGGATTCGGCGGTGGACGCCTCGGGGCTGGGCATCTGGATCGGCGACGGCTCCGGGGCGGGGCACCGCATCCTCGGCAACCGGCTCACCGGCAACAAGACCCACGGCATCGCCGTGGACGTGATCAACGCGCCCCCCGACGACCCGACGATCATCGCGAGCAACACGGTCTCCGGCAGCGGCATCCACGGGATGGAGATCAACGGGTCGGGCTACGTCGTCGAGGGCAACCGGGTCCACGACAACGGCGTCTCGATGTCGGGCACCTCGGGCATCCACGTCTACGCCAAGGATGCGGGGCAGGACGCGGGCGACCGCAACACCATCCGCTACAACGTCGTCACCGGGCAGCGGGAGACGACGGGCCAGGACGGCAACGGCATCCAGGTCGATCAGTGGTGCGACGACAACCTCGTCGCCTTCAACGTGACGACCGGCAACGACGGCGCCGGCATCAACCTGTTCGACGCCGGACGGACCCTCGTGTCCAACAACACCGTCGTCGGCAACATGGCCGATTCCGGCGGGCGGCACGCCTACAAGGGCGAGATCGTGCTGGCCAGCGACTACACGAAGCAGGTCGGCCGCACGGTCGACAACCGGGTGCTGAACAACATCGTTGTTGCGACGCGGGGCGGCGTCGCCGCCATCGTCGTCGAGGCGACGAGCACCGGCCGCGGCAACGCCATCGGCCCCAACCTGCTGCGGCACGCGCCCGGCGGCTGGCTCTACGCCTACGGCGCTGCACGCACCGACGACGGCGCGTCGCTGCCGCTGGGAGCGCCCGCGCCGGACCTCACCGAGGCGCCGGCCTTCGCCGACCCCACGAAGCCCATCGCGAACGGCTTCGCGCTGACGCGTGCGCTTTCGCGTCCCGGCATCCCGCTCGGTGCGACGCGCGACCTGATCGGCCGCCCCTACGCCCCCAACGAGGCCCCGACCTTCGGCGCCTATCGGAGCCCGTGACATGACCCGGATCGGAATCGACGCCCACGTCCTCGTCGGCAAGATGCAGGGCAGCCGCACCTGGCTCGTCAACGTGGTCGGCCGCGCGGTCGCGCGCCACCCGGACGCCACCTACGTGATCTATTCCGACGACCCCGCGCGCGCCGCGACGATGATTGCGGGCGCAAACGTCGAGCACGTCCGGCTGCCGCGGGTGCCCCGCGCCCTGCGGCTGCTGGCGGTCTGGCCCTGGCTCGTGCACCGCGACCGGATCGACGCCCTGCTGACCACCTACATCGCCCCGCCGCTGGTGCCGGGCGCGCGCCAGGTCGTCGTCGTCCACGACATCCTGTTCGAGACCCATC
This sequence comes from Methylobacterium sp. WL8, assembly GCF_008040045.1. Taxonomy (NCBI): domain Bacteria; kingdom Pseudomonadati; phylum Pseudomonadota; class Alphaproteobacteria; order Hyphomicrobiales; family Methylobacteriaceae; genus Methylobacterium; species Methylobacterium sp. WL8. The sequence continues at coordinate 19,160 of NZ_VRVF01000080.1, forward strand.
CGGCGTTCTTCGCCTTCGGCATGCGCTGGCGCACCCGCCTGCTGACGCGGATCAGTGCCAAGCGCGCCCGCCTCGTCGTGACGATCTCGCGCTACAGCCGCGATTCGATCGCCCGGACCTACCGGATCGATCCGGACCGCATCGTCGAGGTCCGCTGCGGGACGAGTCCGCCCCGCACCGGGGCGATCACCCGGTCGCCGATCCGCGACGGGCGCCCCTACCTGATGATGGTCGGGCGGCTGGAGCCGCGGAAGAACCTCGCGCTGACGCTGGACGCCTTCGCGCGGCTCAGCCCCGGCGCCGCCCGCCTCGTGGTGGTGGGCAAGCCCGACGGGGAGAACCCGGAGACGCTGGCGCGGCTCTCGTCCATGGCGGACGTGGTGCACGTGGCCGGAATCGACGACCGCGGCCTCGGCGACCTCTACGCCAACGCCGCCGCCCTGGTGTTCCCGAGCGCCGGCGAGGGCTGGGGCATCCCGGTTCTGGAGAGCCTGGCGCTCGGCACGCCGGTGATCGCCTCGAACGTCACCGCCATCCCCGAATCGGGCGGCGACGCGGCGAGCTACTTCGACCTCGACGCGCCGGACCGCATCGAGCGCCTCGCCGCCCTGATGCAGGCGGCGGTGGAGGGGCGCCTGCCTTTCGACGCGGCCCGCGCCCGCGCCCACGTCGCCCGCCACGACTGGGACGGCCCGGCCACCGCCTTCGTGGACGCGATGCGCCGCGCCTTCCCGGCCCGCGACACGGCGGCGGAGCCCGTGCGCGGATTGGTGAAGTCGCACTGAGAGCCTGTTTGAGGCGGTTTCATTTAGGCTGGGTTGTTGAGGGCGTTGGCGGCCATCAGGCTGGCGACGCAGGCGAGGCGACCCGTTGCGACGTCAAGGCGACCGGCGCGCTCGCGGTGTAGGCCG
>NZ_VRVF01000081.1:0-20024 GCF_008040045.1 Methylobacterium sp. WL8
CGCCCCGCCACCCCCGTCCGGCCCGCATCCGGCCAGGCGTCGGGCGACAAGCGCGGCTGGCTGTCCGACCTGCTGACGCGCGCCTCCCTCGACGACGAGGACGAGGCGGGCGTTACCGAGAGCCCCGCCCCGGCGGCGTCGAAGGCCGCGGTCGAGACCGGCCGCATCGCCCTGGAGACGATCTCGGCCGACATCGCGCGGATGATCGACCACCGCACCGCGGTGGACCTGTGGGAGCGCTACCGCCGCGGCGAGCCGAACCTGTTCGACATCAAGATCTACACGCCGCAGGGCAAGCAGACCTTCCTGGAGATGCAGCGCCGCTACCGGGCCGACGCGGAGTTCCGCCGCACCGTCGATCGCTACGTCAGCGAGTTCGAGCGCCTGCTCGGCGACGTGGCCCGCAACGACAAGGACGCGGCCCGCGCCGACGCCTACCTCACCTCCGAGACGGGCAAGGTCTACACGATGCTCGCCCACGCGAGCGGACGGTTCGAGGGGGCCTGACGGCTCCACGCGGGATCGGACGACGAGAAGGGGGCGCCTCCATCGGGGGCGCCCCCTTCTTCTTGGGCAAGATTGATCGGCCAGGCCGTCGGATCAGAGCAGGCCGAGGCCGACGAGTTCGCGACGGAGGGCTTCCGGCATCGCCGCGAGGTCGCCGGCCGCGCCCTCGCCGAGGTCGGCCGGCGCGTCGCCCTGGGTCAGGTAGCGCCAGCCCTGGAACGGGCGGTAGGGGCGCGGCGCGACCGCGACGATCGCCGGATCGAGCACCAGGCGACAGCGGCCGATGCCGTCGTCGCCGGTGGAGGGCTCGATCGCTGCGACCGCTTGCCGGCAGCTCAGCGTGCCCTTGATCACCCAGTAGATCGAGCCGCGACCGGCGATCTCGCTCCGGCGCTTGGGCACCATCCGCGTGGTGTGGACCGGCGCGGGTGCGAGGCCGAGCCGCAGCGCCTCGTCGCGGAACCGCGCCTGGCGCGCCGCAAGCTCCTCGATCGAGGCCGGGCCGACGCAGAGCTTGAGCAGGTGAAGGGCCACGGTCTCGTCGGTCTCTCGCAGGCGCGGGGCGATGCGCGAGAGCGTGTAACGCGGATCGTCGCAGCGGGTGCGCGGCCCTTCGTCCCGGTCCGCGGGAGCGCGGCCGGGTCACCCCTCGGTCATGGCCTCGACCATGCCACCCGGATCGTTCACGAACTGCCGCATGATCCTGAAGTGCTCGGTGTCCTGCAGCGCCACCGGCTCGAGCCCGTGTCGGGTCATCCGCAGCAGCCCCGCCCCCGGATGGGCCATGATGATCGGCGAATGCGTCACGATCACCACCTGGGTCCGGCCGCCCGCCTCCATCCGCTTCAGGAGCTTGAGGAAGTCGAACTGCCGGGTCGGCGAGAGGGCGGATTCGGGCTCGTCGAAGATGAAGAGGCCGGGTCGCGCGCAGCGCTCCTCGAAGAACCGGATGAAGCCCTCGCCGTGCGAATGGGACAGGAAGTCCGCCGACGGGCTGCCGACCTCGTCGAGGTAGCGGGCCACGGAGAAGAAGCTCTCCGCCCGGAAGAACCAGCCGCCGCCGACCTTCGGCAGCCAACTCGCCTTGAGCGACCGCGCCAGGCTTCCGCCGCCGGTCTCGGCGGCGCGGGCGTTGTCGACGGCCCGGTAGCCCGGGCCGCCCCCGCTCTCGTCGAAGCCGGCGAGCACCGCGATGCCTTCCAGCAGCGTGGATTTGCCGACCCCGTTCTCCCCGGCGACGATGGTGACCGGGCGGTCGAACGCCAGCTCGAACCCGCCCTCCCGGAACAGCGGAAGGCAGAACGGATAGGCGTCGCGGTCGTGGGTCGCGTCGTCGGGAATCCAGACCCGCCTCAGGTACGGCGGCGGCAACGTCTTGACCTGGTATCTCGCCAACGCCCCGGCCCCGCTGCTCCGACTCGCAGCCGACAGATGGCGCGATCGCGCCGGAGCGTGCAACGGCCGCGCCGCGTGTCGTGCGCGATTTCCTATCGCAGGACCAAGTGCCGTCCTCGCGAAGCCTGCCTCAGCAGAACAGGGCCAGCTTCTCCTCGACGCTGAGGGCGTCGATCTCGGCGAAACTCATCGCGCGCTCAGTGGCCGGAGGCGACACGGCGTCCGGCTCGGGTGAAGCGTCTTCGGAGGGATCCGCTTCAGGCTCGGGCGCCAGCTCCGCCTCCGGCTCGTGGTCCGTTTCCGGCTCCGGCTCCGGCTCCGGGTCCTGCTCAGGCTCGGCGACGACCTCCTTCGAGGCGATCTGCGCCTCGAAATCCTCGGCCCAGTCGAGCGCGACGTCGGCATCGGGCTCTTGGAACGGCTCGGGCTCCCCGAGGGCTTCGAGCATCGCCGGCTCTTCAGGAACCTCAAGCTCTTCGGGCTCGGGGGCCGAGGGCAGGAACACGATGTCGTCGTGGAGCGGCACCGCCCCCGGCTCGATCGCGCGGAGCGCCGCATGCGCGGCGGCGATCGTCGCCGGCGCGTCGGTGCCGAGGTAGCGGTCGACGTCGCTCTGGTCGAGATCGGCCGGCCGCGATTCCATCGAGGGGCGGTAGGTCGCGTCGCCCGGCCCCGGCGGGACCGGGTCGCCGGCGTCTCCCCAGATCGCCATCATCGCGTTCAGGCGCTCCTCGAGGTAGCGCAGCGTGTGGACGATCCGGCCGGTGCGCTGCGCCGTGAGGTCCTGGAACGAGCAGGCGGTGTAGATCTGCGTCGCGTAGCGGTCGAGGGCGTCGCAGGCCGCCGCGTCGATGCCGTTCTCGCGCAGCGACCACGCGCTCTCCTGCACCTGCTCGGCGGCGGCCAGGATGTCGGTGGTCGCCCGCTCGGTCGCCTGGACGATCGCGTCCAGGGCTTCCGACGCGATGCTGAGCCGGGTCTGGTCGTGGCCGGGATCGGTGATCGCTGCGATCTCGGCCTTGGTCCGGCCGATCGCGTTCGCCATCTCCATGATGTCGCCGCGGAAATGGCTGACCGCGTCCGGGCCGCGCCCGTCCGTGACCGCGGATTCGAGCCGCGCGATCGCATCGAGCAGCACGTTGGTGTCGGCGCTGCGGTTGCGGCTGGCGAACTCGGCGAGGAACCAGCGCCCGCGGGCGCTGCCGCTCATGGTCGCCTCGATGGCCTCGTACTCGGTCGGCTCGAAGGCCGTCAGCGAGTGGGAACCGGACATGGTACGCGTCCTTGCGGGCGATGGCCGCGTGCGGTGGGGCTCGACATGGCTCCGGAACGACACTGGCGAGCGCACAATTTGACAGGATCGATTTAACGGCGGCTTACGGACGCCGCCTCCGCCCCGTCCACGCCGATCGATCGAGACCCTTGGCCGCGTCACCGCCCCTCGAGCCCAGCCGTATCCGCCTGTCGCTCCTCTATGCGGTGGTGTTCGTCGAGATCGGCATCGCGATGCCGTTCATGCCGGTCTGGCTCGCCGCGCTCGGCCTCGACGCGTCGGTGATCGGGCTGCTGCTCGCGCTGCCGATCGCGACGCGCATCGTCGCCACGGCGCCGTTGATGAGCCTGATCGACCGGGGCGTCGGTGCGCGGGCGCTGCTGCTGGCGGGAAGCCTCGCGCTGGCAGGGACCTACGCGCTGATGCCGGCCGGCGCCGGGATCGGCTGGGCGGCGCTGGCGCTCCTCGTCGTCCTCAATGCGGTCGCCGGCGCGCCGCTCGTGCCGAGCATCGACTACCTCACCCTCGCCGCGATCCGCCGCCGGCCTCAGCTCGATTACGCGCGGATCCGCATGTCCGGCTCGGTGGCGTTCCTGCTGGCCAACCTCGCCGGGGGCGCGTTGCTGACGGCGATGGGCGAGACCCTCGCGGTGCCGCTGCTGCTCACCGGGCTCGCGCTGATCGCCAGCGCCGTCGCGTTCACGAGCCGGTCGGTCGCCGCGCCTGCCCCGGAACACGCGGAGGGAATGCGCCCGCGCCTGCCGCCGCGCCTGAAGCTCTGCATCGCCGCCGCCGCCGCGATCCAGGCGAGCCATGCGGCGATCTACGCCTTCGGCAGCATCCACTGGACGGCGCACGGCTTCTCGACGGCCACCGTCGGCGCGCTCTGGGGCGTCGGGGTCGCCGCCGAGATCGTCCTGTTCGCCTGCGTCGCGCGCCTGCCCGCACGCTGGCGCACGCCGTTCCGCTATCTCGCGTTGGGGGGCGGGGCTGCCCTCGTGCGCGCGCTCGGGATGTATGCGCTCGGCGACAGCCTGGCCGCCCTGGTCGGGCTCCAGGCGCTGCACGGCCTGACCTTCGGCGCGACGCAGCTCGGGGCGATGGCCGCCGTCTCCGCCTTCGCCCCGGACGGCGCCCGCGGCCGGGCGCAGGGCACGCTCAGTGCCGCGAACGCCACCGCGGCGGCGGGCGCCACGCTGCTCAGCGGCTTCGCCTACCGGGCCGGGGGGCCCCTCGCCTTCCTGGCGATGGCGCCGCTCGCGGTCGCGGGCCTCGCCCTGACGGCGGCGGCCGCGCGCCGGACGACGCCCTCAACCGCACAAGTCTCGGTTGCGGTGCGGTACGATACGGACCGTCAACCCTAATCTGGACATATCGCCGGCGCAGACCGGCGCCGAACAGGGACACAGGCTTCGTGCAGGCCACCGCCACCACGCCGACCCGCCGGCCCGACCGGCAGCCCGCCGGCGCGACCATCGCGCCGGGCGACGGCCGCGTCGCGCTGGACGGTCGCTGGACCGCCGACCAGGGCGGCGCCGTCGAGACCGCCGCCGCACGCATCGCCACCGAGGCCAGGGTGCGCCCGGTGGTCGTCGACCTCGGCGACGTCGCCCGCCTCGACACCCTCGGCGCCTGGGTGCTGGAGCGGACCCGCGGCGAGATCGAGGCCGCCGGCGGTCACCTGACCTATGCCGGCGTGCGGCCCGAGCACCGCATCCTGCTCGGCGAGATGCAGCTGCGCGATCCGGAGCCCGCCAGCCCCGTCCGCCAGGGCCGCGTGGTCGCTTTGCTCGACGGCCTCGGCCGTCGCGTCGTGCGCGGCGGGCACGACCTCGTCACCGGGCTCGCCTTCCTCGGCGAGGTCATCGCCGCCTGCCTGCGGGTGGCCTCGCGCCCTTCGAGCTTCCGCGGCCGCGCCTTCGTCAACCAGATCGAGCAGGTCGCCTTCCGCGGCGTGCCGATCATCTTCCTGATCTCGTTCCTCGTCGGCGGCATCGTCGCGCAGCAGGGCATCTTCCAGCTCCAGCGCTTCGGGGCGGCGGCCTTCGTCGTCAACCTGATCGGCCTGCTGATCCTGCGCGAACTCGGCGTGCTGCTCACCTCGATCATGGTGGCCGGGCGCTCCGGCTCGGCCTTCACCGCCGAGATCGGCTCGATGCGGATGCGCGAGGAGGTCGACGCCCTCCGCGTCATGGGGCTCGACCCGATCGAGATCCTGATCGTGCCGCGCATCCTCGCCCTCGTGGTCGGCCTGCCGATGCTGACGCTGATCGCGGCGCTCGCGGCGCTGACCGGCGGCGGCCTCACCGCGATGGCCTATGGCGGCCTCACCCTGGAGCAGTTCCTCGCCCGGTTGCAGGCCGCGGTCGGCGTCCACCACGTCCTCGTCGGGCTGATCAAGGCGCCGTTCATGGCGCTGATCATCGGTATCATCGCCACGATCGAGGGGTTCGCCGTGGAAGGCTCGGCCGAATCGCTCGGGCGCCACGTCACCGCCTCGGTGGTCAAATCCATCTTCATGGTCATCGTCCTCGACGGATTGTTCGCGGTCTTCTTCGCCGCGATCGATTTCTGACGAGTCCGTGCGAAACCCAGGTTCCATGCCCGAGACGAACGAGCCCGAAGCGATCATCCGCGTCCGCGACCTCGTCGTGGGCTTTCGCGACCGCACCATCCTGAAGGGCCTGAACCTCGACATCCGCCGCGGCGAGATCCTGGGCTTCGTCGGCCCCTCGGGCCAGGGCAAGTCTGTGCTGACCCGCACTATCCTCGGGCTCGTGGCCAAGCGGTCCGGCACCATCGAGGTGTTCGGGCAGGACATGGACGGCCTCACCATCGCCGAGCGCCGCGGCGTCGAGCAGCGCTGGGGCGTGCTGTTCCAGCAGGGCGCGCTGTTCTCCGCGCTCACCGTGAAGCAGAACATCCAGATGCCGATGCGCGAGCACCTGAACCTGTCCGAGCGCCTGCTCGACGAGTTCGCGCGCCTGAAGATCGAGATGGTCGGCCTGAAGCCGGACGCGGCCGACAAGCTGCCCTCGGAGCTGTCGGGCGGCATGATCAAGCGCGCGGCGCTCGCCCGCTCGCTGGCGCTGGACCCCGAGATCCTGTTCCTCGACGAGCCGACCTCCGGCCTCGACCCGATCGGCGCGGGCGAGTTCGACGAGCTGGTCGCGACCCTGAAGCAGACGCTCGGCCTCACCGTCTTCATGGTGACGCACGACCTCGACAGCCTCTACACCGCGTGCGACCGCATCGCGGCGCTCGGCGACGGGCAGATAATCGCCGCCGGCACGATCGACGAGATGCTGGCGCACGACCATCCGTGGCTGCGCTCGTACTTCCACGGCAAGCGCGCCCGCGCGATCGTGCCGCCGGCGCCTGCGCAGATTGGAGAGCCGGCCCATGCGTGAGCGTAAGCACCGGGTGCGTGCGTCGGCGCACAGCAAGGGTGCGCCCGCGCACCGCGTGAATGCCACAGCTTGGCGGAAGGCCTGACCGATGGAGACCCGCGCGAACTTCGCCCTCATCGGCGCCTTCACCCTCGGGGTGATCCTCGTCGGCTTCGGCTTCGTGCTGTGGCTGTCGGGCGGCTCGTCGCGCCAGGTGAGCCAGGCGGTGCGCATCGTGTTCTCGGGCAGCGTCGGCGGCCTGTCGCGCGGATCGAGCGTCACCTTCAACGGCATCAAGGTCGGCGAGGTGACGGACGTTCACCTGCTGCCGCAGGACCCGCGCCGGGTCATCGCCGAGATCAAGGTGGCGCCCACCACCCCCTTGCGCGCCGACACCCGCGCCCGCCTCGATTCGGCGATGCTCACCGGCGTCTCGGTGATCGCGCTGAACGGCGGCAACGCCGACGCCCCGGCGCTCGCGGCCGGCAGCAATGGCGAGATGCCAACGATCTTCGCCGACTCGTCCGACATCCAGGACATGATGGCCGCCGCCAAGCAGATCGCGCAGCGGGCCGACGACGTGCTCCAGCGCCTCGACAAGGTGGTCGCCGGCAACGAGGGCGCGATCACCCGCACGCTCGCCAACGTCGAGAGCTTCTCGAAGACCCTGGCCGAGGCCGGCCCGGCCGTCTCGAGCCTCGTCAAGGCGGTGGACGGGACCAAGCTCAACCGCGTGATCGACAACACCGACCGGTTCTCTTCGGCGCTCGCCACGTCGAGCCCCGACATCGAGGCCGGCCTGCACGACGCCCGCTCGCTCGCCGCCAAGCTCAACGCGTCAGCCGACAAGATCGACGCGGTGCTGAAGGGCGCCGAGGGCTTCCTCGGCTCCGCCTCGGGCGAGGCCGGCGCCAGCACCTTCACGCAGGTGCGCGAGGCCGCGATCTCGGTGCGCGACGCCGGCAAGGCGTTCCGCACCCTGTCCGAGAACCTCGACAAGCGCACGGCCAACATCGCCACGAGCTTCGGGCGGCTGAGCGGCACCGGCCGCCGCGAGGTCGAGGCCCTGTCCACCGACGGGCAGCGCACCCTCAACACCCTGAACCGCACGGTCCGCACCCTGGAGCGGGACCCGTCGCAGGTGATCTTCGGCGGCAAGCCGACGTTGCCGGAATACAACGGTGGCCGCTGAACGCGCCGGTTTCCGGGTCGATGTGCCCCGGCGCACGGCACGTTTGCCGCGCTCGCGTAGTTTGAACGGCACAGCTTCATCCGATCCCGGCCGTGCGGCCGGGATCGTTCAGGTATCGCGTATGCTCCGCCCCGTAACCGGTCTGGCGCTCGCCGCCGCGCTCGTCGCCCCGATGCTGGGCGGCTGCGGCGGCGGCGCGGCGCCGTTGACCTTCGACCTCATGGCGCTCCCCGCGACCGGCCGCCCGGCCGCGACCGCGCGCGCGATCGTGGTCGCCGAGCCCGTGGGCATCCAGCCGTTCGAGGCGGACCGCATCATCGTGCGCGAGGCCGGCGGCTCGCTCGCCTTCCTCGGCGGCGGCCAATGGGCCGACCGCCTGCCGCGGCTGATCCAGACCCGGATCATCCAGAGCCTGGAGAATGCCGGCCGCATGCGCTCGGTCTCGCGCCCCGGCGACAAGGTGGTGTCCGACTACCAGCTGATCTCGGAGATCCGCGCCTTCGACATCGCCGCCGGCACCGGCGAGGCGGTGGTGGACATCTCGGCCAAGCTGATCGCGGACGGCACCGGCAAGGTCGTCGCGGCGCGGATCTTCACGGCCCGCGTGCCGGTCGCCGCGGTCGATGCCGGCAACGGCGCCCGCGCCCTCGACCAGGCGCTCGGCACCGTGCTCGCGGACATGGTGCGGTGGGTGAACGGCGGGCGCTAGAGCATTTTCCGTGATCTCCGGATCACGGAAAATGCTCTAACCTACTGTGTGGTCGCATTTTCTTCACGCGAGCCGGCATCCACCTCGCTTGAAAATGCTCTAAGCGCTTAAGTCGCTCACTCCATCACCGCCGCCTTCATGATCACCACCATGGTCGCGCGCCCCGGCACGTCGCCGGTGCAGCGCACCGCGTGCTGGCGGTCGCAGCGATAGCGCAGGGTCTCGCCAGCCCGCGCGCGCTGGACGACGCCGCCGATCTCGACCTCGAAGCAGCCCTCCGAGACCGAAAGCGATTCCACTGAGCCGCGCTGGTGCGGATCGGAATCGAGCACTCCGCCGGGGTCGGCGGAGACCTCGTACCATTGCAGCCACTCGATGGTCTTGACCCAGCCGATGATCGCGAGGCGCACCTTGCCGTCCTCGGAGACGAGGATCGGCGTGTCGGCCCGCGAGGACTTCTCGATGAAGGGCTCTTCGTCGTTGGCCGCCAGCACCCGCTCGATCGAGACGTCGAGCGCCTGCGACAGGCGCCAGATCGTCGCCAGCGTCGGATTGGTCTCGTTGCGCTCGATCTGGCTGATGATCGACTTGGCGACGCCGGATTGCTCGGCCAGCTCGGACAGCGAGAGGTTGTAGGCCTTGCGCAGGCGCTGGATCGTCTTGCCGAGCTGCCCCGACAGCACGGCCGCCCCGTTCAGCATGTCCCGGCCCCGACCCGGCCGTTCCGCCTGTTCCTGCATCGCCGCAGCCATCCGCGCTTCGCCATTGCGTTCCGTTTATCGGAACGATCGTGCGCTACTACAAACGCAATCGCCCGGCGGATGCAAGGCGGCGCGTATGGATGGGACGGCGTCTCTGCCGTGCGTTCAGGCCCAGACCGCGAAGAAATGGTGCACCGGCCCATGCCCGGCGCCGATCGCGAGCCGGTCTGCGGCAGCGATCGCGTCGCTAACGTAGGCCTTGGCGGCGCGCACCGCCTGTTCGAGGGTCATCCCCTTGGCGAGGCCGGCGGCGACGGCCGCCGACAGGGTGCACCCGGTGCCGTGGGTGTTGCGGGTCGGGTGGCGGGTTCCAGAGAAGCGCCGCACGAGCCCGTCGGCGGTGAGCAGGTGGTCGACGCTCTCGTCGCCCTCGGCGTGGCCGCCCTTGATCAGCACGCCGCGGGCGCCCGCCGCGACGAGGCGCCGGGCCTGCGCCGCCGCGCCGTTCTCGTCCACGGCCGCCGGCTCGTCGAGGAGGCTCGCCGCCTCCGGCAGGTTCGGGGTGACGAGGTCGGCGAGCGGCATCAGGCGGTTGCGGAGCAACATGACCGCATCGTCCGAGATCAGCCGGTCGCCGCTGGTGGCGACCATCACCGGATCGAGCACCACGGGGATGCGCTTGGGGATCGCGTAGCGCTCGAGTGCTGCCGCGACGGCCTCGATGACCGCCGGCTGCGACAGCATCCCGATCTTCACGGCGGTGACGGCGAGGTCGGTGAAGACGCTCTCGATCTGCGCGGCGACGAAGCCGGCCGGCACGTCGTGGATGCCCTGGACGCCGAGGGTGTTCTGCGCGGTCAGCGCGGTGATCGCGCTGGCGCCGTAGACGCCGAGCGCCGAGAAGGTCTTGAGGTCGGCCTGGATTCCGGCACCGCCGCCCGAATCCGATCCTGCGATGGTCAGCGCGATCGGCGTCATCGGATGGTTCCCCGCTCGGCGAGCGCCGCGTCGACCCGCGCCCGCAGGTCGCGCGCCCTCCCCTCCACCGCCTCGGCCCCGAACAGGGCCGAGATCACCGCGATCCCGTCGGCGCCGGCGGCGATCACCGCGGCGGCGTTGCTCGCATCGATGCCGGCGATCGCGCCGACCGGCACCGCGCCGCCGCGGGCGAGCCTGGCGCGGAATGCGATCCGCGCGAACCCGTCGAGGCCGACGGGCGGGTCCGGGTTGTCCTTGCTCGCGGTGGCGAAGACGCCGCCGATGCAGGCGTAGTCCACCGGCAGGCGGTAGAGCTCGTCGGCCTGCGCGCCGGTCTTCAGGGTCAGGCCGACGATCGCCCCCTCGCCGAGCAGCCGGCGCGCGTCGGCCGGGTGCAGGTCCGACTGGCCGAGATGCACGCCCTCGCAACCGGCGGCCAGCGCGAGGTCGACCCGGTCGTTGACCAGCAGCGGCGCGCGGCCGGCGAGCGCGGCGTGGATCGCGCGGATGCGGGCGAGTGCGGCGCGCGCGTCGGCGATGTCCTTCTCGCGATACTGGAACAGGGTGCAGCCGCCGGAGACTGCAGCCGCCGCCATCTCGGCGAGCCGCCGCCCGTCGCCGCCGCAGACGCCGACGTCGAGCAGGCCGTAAAGCCGCAGGTCGACCTTGGGACCCGCCGCGCGGCCGGTGGTCGCGTTCCCGAGGCTGCCGCCCGCCTGCATCGCCCACCTCCCCGAAAGCTTCGTGGAGCGACAGGGATGCCGGCTCGCGTGAAGACCTCGAGGCATGTCTGGCCATCGCGCCGACGCTTAGCAAGCGCTTTCGAGAGCCCACGGGATCGCGCCGTCCCCGCCCGATCGTGCCCGCCGCGTTGACGGCGGACGCGGGTTTGCGGCTAAAGCAACGGCGGGCCGCAGCGCGGCCGCATCACGGGCATTCGGCCGGCTTCGGACGGCGTTGCGATGGGCAGGGCGACGGGACAGACGATGTCGGCGGACTCGCGCGCGGGCGGCACGGTGCCCAGCCCCTCCTCCGTCGGGCTCGCCGCCGCGATCATCGCCGCCACCGAGGGCGAGCCGCGGGCGCTGACCGTCCACGTGCCAGACCAGGCCCCGGGGCGCGGCGACGGGCTGCCGGCCGGGCCGCTGGTCTCGGAGCACGCCACCCTCGAGCGGGGCCTGCGCGCCTGGGTCGAGCGCCAGACGCACCAGCGCCTCGGCTACGTCGAGCAGCTCTACACCTTCGGCGACCGCGACCGGCAGGCCGACGCCAAGGGGGACAGCACGTCCGGCGTCCACACCCTGTCGGTGGCCTACCTCGCGCTGGTGCGCGAGGAGCGCCCGGCGGGCCTCGCCGAGGCGGCGTGGCGCAACTGGTATCGCTACCTGCCCTACGAGGATTTCCGGAAGGGGCGCCCGCCCGAGCTCGACGCGATCGAGGCCGAGCTCCTGGCCTGGGCCGGCGCGCCAGCCGACGCCAAGCTGCGGCGCTCGCGGGCCGACCGCCTCGGCCTCACCTTCGGCCTCAACGGCGCGACCTGGAACGAGGAACGCGTGCTGGAGCGCTACGAGCTGCTGTTCGAGGCCGGGCTGATCCCGGAGGCCGCCGGCAACGCCGGCCCCGCCCGCCCCGGCGACCCCACCGGCGTGCCGATGGCCTTCGACCACCGCCGGGTGCTCGCCACCGCGATCGGGCGCCTGCGCGGCAAGATCAAGTATCGCCCGGTGGTGTTCGAGCTGATGCCGCCGCACTTCACGCTGCTGCAGCTCCAGCGCACCGTCGAGGCGTTGTCGGGTGCGCAGCTCCACAAGCAGAACTTCCGCCGCCTGGTGGCGCAGCAGGGGCTGGTGGAGGAGACCGAGGGCGTCACCAGCGGCACCGCCGGCCGTCCTGCGCGGCTCGTGCGCTTCCGCCGCGAAGTGCTGCTCGAACGCCCCGCGCCCGGGCTGCGCCTGACGCCGTCGCGGCGCGCCCAGTAGCGCCAAGTCACGCCATGGATGGCCGACACCAATCCTGGTCCTTAGCCGACGTTGTATTCTTGAATGTTGCTTTCCGGCAACGCTGGATCGGCGTGAATATTGTGACTGGATTATGACGAAGACTCGGCCGTAGAGTTCGATAGTCCTTCGCCATCGAGCGCGACGAGCGGCGCGAGGGGGCGAATCATGGACTTCAAGCAGGGCGTGTCGATCATCACGGTGATGGTCGCGACTTACGGGGCCGGCACAGCGCAGGCGCAGACCGTCAACACGACGCCGTCGAACGTGAACGTGCTGAACCTGCTCGGCCCGTTCCTCGGCCTCAACGGAACGACCGTCGGCCAGCAGACGCTGCAGCTCAACCTCTCGCAGGCGATCGCCCAGAACCAGGGTGCCTCGGTCGCCGACCAGCAGAAGGCGATCAGCGACAAGGCGCTGCCGGGCAGCGCCGCCTTCGCCACGACGATCACCCTCGCCAACGGGACCCGCGTCAACCTCGGGCCGGCCGACAACATCGCCGGCGGCCTGCCGTCGCAGGCGCCGCAGAGCGCGGGCGGCCTGAGCCCCGTCCAGCCCGTCGGCGGCCTCGGGCCGCAGCTCGGCGCGATCTACCAGACCGGCATCCGCGCGAGCAACGCGACCTCCGGGCCGCTGACCGGCACCTTCAACCTGCTGAACCAGGCCTACAGCGTGTTCAGCGCCGACCTCGGCGTCGCGAAGAACTACTTCGCCAACGGCGCGGCGACGAACCCGAGCACAACGCCGGCCGGCTACGTGCCGGTGCCGGCGGTGGCGCCCGCCGGCTACACCCTGCCCACCGGTCCCTACACGATCCCCGCCGGATCCCCCGCCGGTGCGGCCGGGACGACCGGCACCCTGCCCAACCGCTCCGACAGCGTCCTCGACCTCGCCTACGGCGTGCGCAACACGCAAGCCGGCCAGGACGTCTACGGCTCCTCGCGTCCGATCCAGGTCGCGCAGGCCCGCTACAACGTCTTCGACCCGACGGCACTGAGCGGCATCGCCACCAACCCGTCCTTCCCGAGCGGCCACACGCAGTACGCCTATACCGACGGATACCTGCTCGCGATGCTGGTGCCGCAGCAGTACCAGAACATGCTGCTGCGCGCGTCGGACTACGGCAACAGCCGCATCGTGCTCGGCGTCCACTACCCGCTCGACATCATCGCCTCGCGGGCGTTCTCGGCCTACGACCTCGCCCAGGCCTTCACCAACCCGGCCTACGTCAACAACGCGGCCACGACCGGCACGGCGATCAACGTGCCGGGCCTGTTCACCAAGGCGGCGGCCGAGTTGCAGGCCTACGAGGCGGCGCAGTGCGGCAACACCGTCGCGGCCTGCGCGGCGAGCGCGGCCAACACCGTGAACAACCCCTACCTGCCCTCGGCCGCCAACCAAGCGCTCTACCAGGCGCGCCTGACCTACGGCCTGCCGACCCTGACCTTCGCGCAGGCCCCGCGCGAGGCGGCCCCGGCCAACGGCCCCGACGCCTCGATCCTGCTGGCGCCGCTCTACGGCGGCAGCACCGCCGCCGCGCGCACGATCGCCCCGAACGGCGGCCTCTACGGCACGCTGCAGACGAGCACGATCAACCAGATCCTGGTCAACACCCAGACCAACGCGCTCGCCGCCCTCTACGGGACGGACCTGAGCTACTGGGCCCGCCTCGACCTGTACTCGGCTGCGGGCTACTTCGGGAACGTCGCCGGCACCCTGCGGATGGACGCCGCCGACACGCTGAACACCAACGTCGGAATCGGCGGCGGCGGCGCGCTCTACGCCAACGGCACCATCGCCGGCCTCGTCACCGTCAACGGCGGCGGCCTGCTGGGCGGCACCGGCACGGTCGGCGGCATCACCGCGCTGTCGGGCGGCACCGTGGCGCCGGGCAATTCGATCGGCACGCTGACGGTCTCGGGCAACGCGGCGTTCGCAGCGGGCTCGACGTTCCAGGTCGAGGCCAACGCCGCCGGGCAGTCCGACCGGCTCGCCGTCGGCGGCGCGGCGACGCTCGCGGGCGGCACCGTGCAGGTCCTGGCGGCCGCCGGCAGCTACGATCCGCGCACCCAATACGCGATCCTCACCGCGGCGGGCGGCGTCGCCGGCCAGTTCTCGGGCGTCACCGCGAACTTCGCCTTCCTCACCCCGACCCTGCGCTACCAGCCGACCGAGGTCGACCTGACGCTGACGCGCAACGACGTCGCCTTCGCGACGATCGCGCAGACGCGCAACCAGGGCGCGGTCGCCAACGCGATCCAGGCCGCCGGCCCCGGCGCCGGCGTCTACGACCGCACCGTCGGGCTCACCACCTCGGAGGCGGTCGGCGCATTCCGGGCGCTCACCGGCGACATCCATGCCAGCGCGATCTCGGCCGAGTTCGAGACGGCGTTCTTCGTCCGCGAGGCGATCCTCGACCGGATGCGCTGGGGCGCGACGCCGGGCTACGCGGACGGGGCCGATTACGGCCGCCTGCCGGCCGCCTACACCGCCGACCTACCCGGCCGGCGCGCCGCGCCGACGCCGGTGGCGGTCCGCACCCTCGATCCGCGGGTGTTCGGGCTCTGGGGCCAGGGCTTCGGCAGCTTCGGCGAGGCCCGCACCGACGGCAACGCGGCGAGCCTGTCGCGCCAGACCTCGGGCTTCGTGCTCGGCGCGGACGTGCGTCTGGAGAGCGGCTTCCGCGTCGGCGTCGCCGGCGGCTACACTTCGACCAGCCTCGACACGGCCGGCCGCCTGCAATCCGGCTCGATCGAGAGCGGCTTCGGCGGCGTCTACGGCGGGTACGAGCTCGGGCCGGTCTCGCTGCGGCTCGGCGCGGTCTACGCCGACAACGCGGCGCGCCTGCGCCGGACGGTGCTGTTCGCCGGCGTCTCCGATACGCCGAGCGCCCGCACCGGCGGCTCGACGATCCAGGGTTTCGGCGAACTCGGCTACAAGTTCGTCTTCGGCGGCGCCACGCCGCCGATCGGCAAGGACGCCGCCCCGGTCCCGGTGACGACGCTCTCCTACATCGAGCCCTTCGTCGGCGGCGCCTACGTCTCGATCGGCCGCGACCGCTTCACCGAGACCGGCGGCATCGCCGCGCTGACGGGCTTTGCCCGCGACTACGACCTTGGCACCGCCACCGCCGGCGTGCGGGCGCAGACCAGCCTCGACCTCGGCCTCGGCGTGCCGGTCTCGGCCCACGGCCTCCTCGGCTACCGCCGCGCCTTCGGCGACGTGGTGCCCACCGCGCTGCTCGCCTTCGGCGCCACCGGCCCGGCCTTCCTCACCGCCGGCATCCCGATCGACCGCGATGCCCTGGTGGCGGAAGCCGGCCTCGACCTGCGGGTCTCGGCCGCCGCCACCCTCGGCGTCGCCTATACCGGCCAGGTCGGGACCCGCGCCGAGGACCACGCGGTGAAGGGCAACTTCACCTACCGGTTCTGATCCGGCCCCGACGCCCCACCGGTCTGAAGACCCGCCGCCGCGATCATCAGCTCGCGGCGGCTTCATATTCTACGGTTCACCCCACCCACCCCCCTCATTTTGAGGTGCAGCGCAAGCGGCCTCGAAGGAGCCCTCCAGCCGGACACGCGACCACTGAAGGCCTCCTTCGAGGCTTCCGCTTCGCGAAAGCACGTCAGATGAGGGGTGGGTGGGACGGAGGCTCGTTCAGCTTCGGCATTCGGCAGGAAACCGACAGGCTCTCCGACCCGGCTACCTCGCCCCCACCCGAAACCCGAGCGCCGTTACCCCAGCCGCGAGAGCGGGGCGATCCGCGGCACGTCGGTGCCGCCCTTGCGCTCGAGCAGGCCGGGGGGCGGCACCGGGGCGACGATCGTGCAGACGACGCCGCCGGGGTCGAAGGCGAGGTTGACCTCGCCGGCGAGCTCGCGGGCGAGGCTGCGCTCGATCAGCCGCGAGCCGAAGCCGGTGCGGGTGGGCTTGGCGACCGGCGGCCCACCGCTCTCGACCCATTGCAGGGTGAGGCAGACCTCGTCGTCGCGCCGAATCGTCCAGCCGATGTCGATGCGTCCGCCCTCCCGCGAGAGCGCGCCGTACTTCACCGCGTTGGTGCCGAGCTCGTGCAGCGCCATGGCGATGGAGAGGGCGATCCGCGGCGGCAGCCGTAAGGGCGGCCCGGAGACCCGGAAGCGCGAGACCTCGGTGGCGTCGAGGGGCCGGATCGCGTCGGCCACGACGGTGCCGATCTCGGCCCCCTCCCAGCTCTCGCGGGTGAGGACGTCGTGGACGCGGGCGAGCGCCAGCAGGCGGGCCTCGAAGGCCGCGCGGGCCGCGTCCGCCTCGGCGCCTTCGAGACCGCGCAACGACTGGTTGGCGATCGACTGCACGGTGGCCAGGGTGTTCTTCACCCGGTGGTTCAGCTCGTGGATCAGGAGCAGCAGGTGCTCTTCTGCGAACTTGGCGTCGGTGATGTCGACGTTGCAGCCGGTGTAGCCGAGGAAGGTGCCGCCGTCGTCGAGGCGCGGCACGCCCTCGCAGCGCAGCCAGCGCACCGCGCCGTCGCGGTCGATCACGCGGACCTCGGTGCGGAAAGGCTTTCGTGCCCCGAAGGCTTCCGTGAAGGTCGTCGAGAAGCCGGCGAGGTCGTCGGGGTGGATGATCTTGTGCCAGCCCTCGTTGGCCAGGGCCGTCGCCGGCATGCCGAAGATGTGCTCGAAGTGCATGTTGGCGAAGCTGATCGTCGCGTCCTCGTCGGTCATCCAGATCAGCGCCGGCGCGGAATCGGCCATGTGGCGGAAGCGCGCCTCGCTCTCGCGCAGGGCCGAGAGCCCGCGGCGGGTGTCGGCGAGCGCCCGGTCGCGCTCGCCCTCGCGGGTCTTGAGGCGCAGGGACGCGTCGGTGAGCACGTCGCCGAGCCGGCGGATCTCGTGCACCGGCGAGGCGATGCGGGGGATCGCCTCGCCGCGCGAAAGGGCCGGCCCGGAGGCCGCGAGCTGCCGCAAGGGGCGCGAGACCCGCGACCACAGGACGACGGCGAGCGCCGAGGAGGTCGCCAGCACGAGGAGGCCGAATCCGCCGAAGGCCCAGACCCAGCGCCGGAGCCGGGCGTCGACGAGGGCCTGCGGGATGCTGGTGCCGACCGTCCACCCGGTGAGGCGCGAGCGCGCCTCCACCACCACGACCGGCCGATGCTGCCGGTCCTTGCCCTCCCACACCCCGGGGGTCTCGGTCTGGATCTGGCGCAGGCTCTGGAGGCGCGGGCGACCGACGACCGAGCCAGGGTCCGGCAGGCGCGCGAGCACCAGCGCCTGCCGGTCGGAGATGCCGGTGGTCCAGCCTTCCACCACCTCTCGGGCGAGGATCGCCTGGAGGCGGCTCAAGGGCGCGTTGAAGCTCAGGATGTAGGCGACGTTCGTGCCCACCATCACCGGGACGGCGACCGCGTAGGTCGCGTCGCTCGGCATCGGCCCCGGCAGGAAGCCCGTCACCATCGCCCGCTGCGTGCCCGAGGCGACCTCCTTGTCGAGCGGCAGGGCGGTGACCGGCAGCATGCCGCCGCGCTTGATCCCGGTGTTCACGATCTGCTGCCCGTCCGGCCGGCGCAGCATGATGTCGAGGTCGATCGCCTCGCGGACGAGGCGCGCCTGGGCGTCGAACGCCTCGAACTCGCCGTCCTTGAGGCGTGGCGAGGTGGCCAGCGTCTGCAGCACCGAGACCAGGCCGGCGGTGTCGCGGTCGACCGACAGGGCGATGCCGCGCACGTTCTCGCGCGCGTCCTGCTCGAAGCGGGCGCGCTCGACGGAGGCGTAGCGGGCGAGCAGGATCGCCGTGAAGATCAGGCCCGGCCCGATCAAAGCGATCACGAGCGCGACGAGGTAGACCTGCGTCGAGGCGCCGTTGCGCTCCAGCCGCGCGATGCGCCGCCGGAGCCAGTTCGGCGGCGGGCCGCGGCGGACCGGCGCGGCGGGCAGCTCGCTCGGGCTCACCGGTGCATCCGCGATCTCGCCGGGCTCGGCGGCGGGGGCGTGGTCCTGAAGCATCGCGCCATCACGGGTCGGACTTCGGCGGGTCGGACTTGGTCGGATCCGATCGAGACGGTTCCGGACGCGCCCGGTCGATATGGCCGAGGTCGCGCCCCGGATCGAGCCGGTCGCGCACCCGCTGCTTGAGGACCTTCACGTCGGGGAAGCCGCCGTCGCGGGTCCGCTCCCAGACGGTGTCGGCGCCCACGGTGATCGAGAACGCCCCGCCGGTCGCCGGGATCAGCGCGACCTCGCCGAGGTCGTCTCGGAAGGTCGAGAGCAGTTCCTGCGCCATCCAGGCGGCCCGCAGGAGCCAGTTGCACTGGGTACAATAGGTGATGGCGACGCGCGGCTTGTCAGCCGCAGCATGGGGCGTGTCATCCATGGCGCGCACAGCGCACCGCGGGGGTGGCCTTGTCAACCTCGGGCACGGCCCGTGACGGCGGACCGGACGAGCGTCGCGGAAAGCCGGCGCGGCCCTTCTCTCGGCGGGTCCGAGCCCCTATCTCACGCGGACGTGAAGTACGGCCAAGCTGGGCCGGATGCAGCTTCCAGGAGTGGTGGACATGTCGTCGAGTGCGGATTTCGCGACGCCGCGAACCAGCCCCCTCATCGCCCGGGTCGCCGGCGCGCTGATCGCGATGCTGTTCGCGACCTGCCTCTCGGGCTGCGGGGCGATCAACCGCGTGCCGACCCTGGAGGAGCAGGCGAAGTCCTCCTGGAGCGAGGTGCAGAACCAGTACCAGCGCCGCGCCGACCTGATCCCGAACCTCGTCGAGACGGTGAAGGGCTACGCCAAGCAGGAGCAGGACACCCTGACCAAGGTGACGGAGGCCCGCGCCAACGCGACCAGCGTCAAGGTCGACGCCTCGACGATCACCGACCCGGCCAAGTTCAAGCAGTTCCAAGACGCGCAGAACCAGCTCAGCGGCGCCCTCGGGCGCCTGCTCGCCACGGTCGAGGCCTACCCCGACCTGAAATCGAACCAGAACTTCCTGGCGCTGCAGTCGCAGCTCGAGGGCACCGAGAACCGCATCGCCGTGGCGCGGCGCGACTACATCGGCTCGGTCCAGGCCTACAACACCGAGATCCGCACCATCCCCGGTCGCTGGATCGCCTCGTGGTTCTATCCGGAATCGAAGCCGATGGAGACCTTCACGGCGACGCCGAACGCGGAGCGTGCGCCCAACGTGAAGTTCTAGGGCACCTCGCGCATGCTGCGCGGCGCGCGCCTCGCCTTCCCCCTCGTCCTCGCCCTCGCGGCCTGCGTCGGGCTGTGGGCGGCTGCGCTCGGCGCGGAGCTGAGCTTCCCCAAGCTGACCGGACGGGTCGTCGACGCCGCTGGCATCCTCACGCCGGAGCAGCGCGGGACGATCGAGTCCAAGCTGAAGGCTTACGAGGACAAGACCTCCGACCAGGTGGTAGTGGCAACGGTGCCGAACCTGCAGGGCACCACGATCGAGGATTACGGCAACCGCCTGTTCCGCGAGTGGAAGATCGGCCAGGCGAAGACCAACAACGGCGTCCTGCTGATCGTGGCGCCGGCCGAGCGCAAGGTCCGCATCGAGGTCGGCTACGGCCTCGAAGGCGCGCTCACCGACGCCCTGTCCCGCGTGATCATCGCCAGCGCGATCACGCCGCGCTTCAAGGAGGGCGACTTCGCCGGCGGGATCACCGCCGGCGTCGACGGCATCCTCTCGATCCTCGCGGGCGACGCGGAGGTCTGGCAGCGCAAGCCGAAGGTCCGCGCCGACGAGGTCGACCCGACGCAGGTGGCGCTCTTCGTCGGCCTGTTCCTCCTGGTCCTGTTCGTCGCGTGGCGCATGAACCGCGGCGGGAGCGGGCGCGGCGGGGGCATCGTCTTCCTGCCGGGTCCGGGCTCCGGCGGATGGAGCGGCGGCACCTCGGGCG
>NZ_VRVF01000082.1:0-19836 GCF_008040045.1 Methylobacterium sp. WL8
TCACACGCCTTCCGTCCCTCGCTGGGGTCGACGGTCTGCCCAAATCCCCATAGCTCTGCGCCCGCCATCCCGCGGGTTCGTTCTTCCACGACTTTCGTACGCCTCGCGGCGCCCGAAACTCTTCAGGATATCTGCCAGTCCGCTTCCGCCCAAATATGTAGCGGAAGCAGACGTTCGCGGGTTCGTGTCAGGCCGCCGCCCAGGTGATCGCATCAGCGCCGGCAGGCAGGCGCATCGGGCAAGCCGGATCGGTTGCTGCACGCCAGACCGCCTCGGCGACGTCTGAGGCCCGGGTTAGCTCTTCCGTCGCCTGCTGAAAGTTCGCGAACACCTTGCCCGCCAAGTCTCCGTAGGCCTCCGGCACCTTCATCCCCATACGGGTGCGGGCGTTGGCCCCGAACGAGGTCTCCGGCGAACGGCCGGGAATGACGAGATGGGCGCGCACGCCGAGTGGCAAGAGCTCGTGCGCGAGGGACTCGGTGAAGGCGTTCACCGCCGCCTTGCTCGCGGTGTATACCGCCAGCAGCGGCAGCGGCCGCAGAGTCACGCTCGACGTGACGTTGACGATCACTCCCGCGCCCCGTTCCCGGAACTGCGGCAGCACGGCCTGGGTCATGGCGATCGTGCCGAGGGTATTCGTCTCGAACACCTCCCGGGCGGACTCCATCGACAAGCCCTCCAGGGCGTTCAACAACCCGACGCCCGCGTTGTTCACCAGAACATCGAGCGGCCCAGCCTCTGCGACTGCCTGGGCGATGCTGCCGGCATCGGTCACGTCGAGTGGCAGGACGGTGAGGCGGTCGGACTTCGCGAGCAGGGCCGCCTGAGGCGTGCGCATCGTGGCGACGACCCGCCAACCGCGGTCGAGGAACAGGCGTGCAGTCTCCAGGCCGAAGCCGGATGAGCAGCCGGTGATGAGGATCGTGTTCATGGGGACCTCCCGTGTGACGCACCACGGGGTGATAGGACTGCTCTGCCGGACGTGATACGGGCGTAAGTCCATATTACATTGGCGAGCGTCCGAAGTGGTCGACCCGCTCACCCAGGTCGTCGGGCTGCTTCAGCCCAGCGCCTCGTTCTCCAAGTTGGTCCTGGCCGGCGGCGCCTGGACCGTGCGCCGCGACGACCACGGCCAGCCATTCTACGCGGCGGTGCTGGAGGGAGCGTGCCGGCTCGCGATCGACGGCGAGGCAGAGATCATCCTCGCGGCCGGCGACTTCGTGCTGATCCCCGCCGCCAGCGCCTTCGCCGCCTCCAGCCTCGTCGCGCCGTCGGCGGGTCGGGCGCCGCCGCCCGTCGAGGTCGACCCCGGCGTGTTCCGGCTCGGCCCTGCCGAGGTGCCGCCCGACCTGCGCATGCTGGTGGGGCACTGCACCTTCGCCTCCGACGACACAGAACTGCTGCTGTCGCTCTTGCCTCGGTTCGTCCATGTGCGCGGCGTCGGGCGACTGACGATGCTGCTCGGCCTCGTGAACGAGGAGACGCGGGCGGACAGGCCCGGCCGTGAGGTGGTCCTGGCGCGGCTCCTGGAGGTGCTCCTGATCGAGGCGCTCCGGTCAACCACGGGTCCGACGGCGCCCTCGGGCCTCCTGCGGGGACTTGCCGACGAGCGCGTGGCCGCCGCGTTGCGCCGGATGCACGAGCGACCGACCGTTCCCTGGACGGTCGCGGCCCTGGCCCGAGAGGCGGGACTGTCGCGCTCGACGTTCTTCGAACGGTTTCGGCGCGAGGTCGGCGTCGCGCCGATGGCGTATCTGCTGTCGTGGCGCATCGCGCTGGCGAAGGATCTGCTCGGTCGCGAGGGAGCCGGCGTGGCGGAGGTGGCCGAGCGCGTGGGTTACGGGTCTGCCAGCACCTTCAGCACCGCCTTCGCTCGTCATGTCGGCAGACCGCCAATCCACTACGCCCGCGAGCAGCGGGCCCAACCCCGCAGCCCTACGCCTTTGAATGTCTAAGAAGAGTAATTTGTAGGCGGTCCGCTTCCGGAAGAGAAAACAACGAAGCGGCCCCCCTTGGCGACCTATAGAAAGCTGTCAGCCACGTGCCATTTTCCGTCCCAGGAAGTCGCGCATCAACCGGGCGACCTCGGGGGCGTGCGTCTCCAGGGCGAAGTGTCCCGTGTCGAGGAAATGGATCTCGGCGTCGGGTAGATCGCGCTTGTAGGCCTCCGCGCCGGGCGGGATGAAGTAGGCATCGTTCCGACCCCAGACCGCGAGCAGCGGCGGGAGGTGCTCGCGGAAGTAGGCCTGGAATTGCGGGTAAAGAGCGACGTTCGTGCGGTAGCTGAGGATCAGGTCGAGTTGGATATCCTTCGCTGCCGGACGATGCATGTAATGCATGTCCAGCGTCAGCCCGTCGGGTGATACGCGGTCGGCCGGCGCGCCGTGCTCGTATTGGGCATGGAGGGCCTCGTCGGTGAGCGCGGCCCGGCACGCCTCGCGCTTAGCCGGGCTCGGATCGCGCCAGTAGGCCTGCCACGGCTCCCATTCGGAGCTGAGACCTTCGACGTAGGCGTTCCCGTTCTGGGAGACGATGGCCGTGACCCGCTCGGGATGGCGCATGGCGAGCCGGAGGCCGACCGGAGCGCCATAGTCGAACAGGTACAGCGCGTAGCGTTTGAGGGCCAAGGCATCGACGAAGCCCCCGACCACGTCAGCGAGGCGATCGAAGCTGTACTCGAACGCATCGCGACCGGGCGCCGTCGTGTTGCCGAAGCCCGGAAGATCGGGCGCGATCACGCGGTAGCGGTCCGACAGGAGCGGGATCAGGTCGCGGAACATGTGCGAGGCGGTGGGGAAGCCGTGCAGGAGCAGGACGACCGGCGCATCGCGTGGACCGGCCTCGCGGTAGTAGACGCCGACATCGCCGACCTTCTGGGTGCTGTAGCTGACCGACATAGTGCTGTTCTCCGGTTGAAGGGGGGCGTGCGGAAGAGAGGCGTGCGGGGCCGCCGCAACGGGCCATGATGCGAACCCCACGGCGGTCGCGCCCAATGCGAGCGTTCCGAGAAGGGTGCGTCGCGTCTCGCCGTGTCTTTCCATCGTCATGATCCCCGCCGCTCTGCGTTACCGATGGGAAGGGATCTAGCGTTTTGCAGATGCCGCAATAAGTTCGACAATCAGCAAGCTATAATTTCAGGTTCTGCAACGATGGACCGTCTCGACGCCATGGCTGTGTTCGTCGTCGTCGTCGAGACGGGCTCGCTCGCAGCCGCCGGGCGGAAGCTCGGACATTCGCCGGCGACCGTGACCCGGGCGGTGGCGATGCTGGAGGAGCGCCTGGGCGAGCGCCTGCTGCATCGCTCGACCCGTGCCCTGCGGCTGACCGAGCGCGGCGAGCGGCAGGCGGCCCTCTATCGCGGCATCCTGTCCGAACTGGCCGAAGCGGATGGTGCCGATGCGGCAGGTGACCGGATCACCGGCAGGATCACACTGACCGCCCCGGAGCTGTTCGGCCGTTCGATTCTGATGCCCGTCGTCGAGTCGTTCCTCGACGAGCATCCCGACATCGGCTTGCGCATGCTCCTGCTCAACCGCGTAGTGAGCCTCGTCGAGGAAGGCGTCGACGCCGCAGTGAGGCTCGCGACGCTTCCCGTCTCCGGCTTGATCGCCGTCAGGCTCGGCGAGATGCGGCGGTTGGTTTGCGCGGCGCCGCACTACCTCGCTCGTGCTGGGCTGCCGCAGACGCCAAGCGACCTCGGTCATCACCGCTGCATCGGCACGGAGGACGGCGCCGAGCGCGAGCAGTGGCACTTCATCGACCGGTCTTCAGCCCGCGAACGTCGTCTCTCGACGGCCATACGACCCCGCATCGCCCTCAACGGCGCAGGTGCTGCAATCGACGCCGCTCTCCGCGGTCACGGCATCTGCCGCGTCATGGCCTATCAGGTGACCGAGCACATCGAGGCTGGTCGCCTGACGACGCTCCTTCGCGAGTTCGAGCCGGAGCCCCTGCCGGTCCACCTACTCTTTCACCCGATCCCCCGGCGGAACAGGGCCCTTCGCGCCTTCGTCGACCATTCGACGCCGAGACTGAGGGCGGCGGTCAAGGACGTCTCGGATCGACTGGGACTGCCAGCGGATGGCTCGACGAACGCCCGGCCCAACTAATTCGCAAAACAATGGCGCGTACCGGGCGGACCACAGGTGGAGGGGTCCCGAGTGTCTAGGCGCCCGCCCGCCGGTGCCGCCGGACGGCAGTGGAGCGGGCGCTCGACCGGAGCGGGAATGCGCTGCCTACCGTTCAGCGGAACGCTTCCGCGATCCGCAGCAGCGTCGCGGTGATGACCCTGGGGTCGAGGGGCGCCGTGGCGGCCCGAACACGCTCTTCCGCATCGGCCACGATTCCGGAAGCCCTTTCCAGGATGGCACGCCCCGACACAGTTAGTTCGGTCCTGAGAACGCGCCCGTGATCGGGGTGGGCCGACCGCTCGACGAAGCCCGCACGCTCAAGCGCGACGAGGATCGCCTGCATCGTCTGCGGGGTCACGAAAGCGCTGCGGGCAAGCGTGGCGTTCGACGCCCCTGCCTTGGCCTGAAGGCAGGCGAGGACCGCGTATTGGGGCATGGTCAACCCGATCCCCCGCAGCTCGCCATCGAGACAGGTGCGGAGCGCGTGCTGGGCCTGCTTCAGGGCGAACCCGACCGTCCCGTACGGATCGCCCATGCCAGCCCCGGCGTCCATGCTTGACATATCAGGGCCCTTACATTTATCAGTGTACTGACAATATCGTCCAACGTCGGCCAAGGGAAGATCTTCGTGCCCCATCTCATCGGACCGGACTTCATCGGCATCCAGGTCGCCGACATCGAAGCTGCGCGGGCCTTCTACACGGACGTCGTCGGTCTGAAGGCGGCCGCCCATAACCCGCCGGGCGCCGTCGTCTTCGACACCAAGCCCATCCCGTTCGCCGTCCGCACGCCCGTGATCGACTTGGGGGACACAGAAGACCTCGGTCGGGGCATCGCCATCTGGTTCGGCTGCGATGACGCGGACGCCCTGCACGACCACCTCGCCCAGCACGGCACGGCAATCGTGTTCCCGCCCAAGGATGGACCGTTCGGCCGCTACTTCGCGTTCCGCGACCCGTTCGGCTACACGGTCACGCCGCACACCGTCGTGCGCCCATAGCCGCCCGGGCATCCGACCTTCGCACCATGGCCGGAGCGATGACGCGAAGGGCCCGGCACTAGGCCTCTCGCCAGGGCAATGGTCGTGAGCCGACCGTCGGCCGAGAAAGGGGGCGCAGCGGAGCCAACTCACGCTTGACGCCTTTTCCGGCATCCGAACCCGCCTCGTTCAAGCGTTGCGGGCGGCGATGCCGGCGACGACGTCCTCGACGATGCCCTGCAACTCCGACGATGCGACGCCGTCCCGCGCCTGGATCGAGATCCCCTGCATCACCGCGGCCACGTGCCTCGCCACCCGCCGCACCTCATCGTCCGGGGCAAACGGGGACAGGGTCTGCGCGATGCGGCCACGCAACGCCTCCCGCCGCGCAGCCGCATCGCGCGCCAATTCGGCATGGTCCGGATGACAGGCGACCAGCCCGCTTGAGATCATGCAGCCGCGCGCATCCTCCCTCCGCGTGACGGCGGCCACGGCCCCTTCGAGCAGCGTCCTCACGGCGTCCGGCAACGACGAAGCGGACCCGATGGCCGCGAGGTCGAGACCGCCGTGCTCTTCTTCGTAGCGTGCCAACGCCTGCAGATAGAGGCCCGCCTTGCTGCCGAAGGCGGCGTACAGGCTCGGGGGCGCCACGCCGATTGCCTTCGTCAGGTCGCCGACCGAGACACCCTCGTACCCATGGCGCCAGAACAGCCGCATCGCGGTCTCGACGGCCGCGTCTCGGTCGAAGCTCCACGGCCGGCCGCCGCGCGGTCTCAAGCCACTTTCCATAACGAACACTAAACTACGCTTGACAGGACGGGTCAAGCGCGGTTTGCTAGTGATCGTTAAACAACAGAGCGAGCCCATGGATCCCACGCGACGCCACCTCGTGACCGCAGCCGCCGTCGGCGTAGGAATGATGCCGCCGAGGTTTGCAGTTGCCGGGCCGTCTCCGTCGACCGGCGCGGGTGCGTCCACCGCTTCCGCTGATGCAAGCGAGACCTTCTCGGCCCGCTCGTCGGACGGCACCGTGCTAGCAGGCGAAGCCAAGGGTGATCACGGTGCGCCGGAGATCCTGTTCATCCACGGGCTGCGCCAAAGCCGGCTCAGTTGGGACAAGCAGTTCGACGACCCGGCACTCTCGGGCCTTCGCCTGGTCCGCTTCGACCTGCGTGGCCACGGCGATTCCGACAAGCCGACCGCCCTGGAGGCCTACTCCGACGCCGACCGCTGGGCGGACGACGTCGCGACCGTGATAGATGCGGCCAAGTTGCGCCGACCCGTCCTCGTCGGCTGGTCGCTCGGCGGCTACGTGGCGGGAGCGTATCTGCGCAAGTACGGCGGTTCGCACATCGCCGGGGTCAACCTCGTCGATGCCGTGACCAAGCTAGCGCCCGACCTGCTCACCCCGCTCGCAGGCGACTTCACGGGAAGCGCGACCTCACACGACCTCCCGACGCGCGTCGCCGCGACGGCCGATTTCCTCGCCGCCTGTTTCTACCGGCCACCGACCGGCATCGAGCTCCAGCGAATGCTCGTGGTCAACGGCATGACGGCACGCGCCGCGAACGAGGGCTTCGTACGGACCTCGACCACGGACCTCGGGCCGGCCTTTGCGGCCTACGGTGGTCCGATCCTTCTAACGCATGGCGCCCACGACAGGCTCGTGCGCCAGGCGATGGCCGAGCATGTCCGCTCGCTCAAGCCGCAGAGCCGCCTGTCCGTCTACGCCGAGAGCGGGCACAGCCCGTTCCACGAGGAGCCCGTACGGTTCTCGCGCGAACTGGCGGCCTTCGTGGCCGAGGTAAACAGGAGCTGACGCATGACCAGGCCGCGTGAGCCCGACGCCATCCCCCCATCACCAAGCCCGGCATTCTTCCCAGGTTTCCGGGAGCTGGACGTGGAGGCGGGGGGCGTCCGCTTCGGAGGCGTGCTCGGCGGTTCGGGACCGCCGCTCCTCCTGCTGCACGGCTACCCGCAGACGCACGTCGCCTGGCGCAAGGTGGCGCCGGTGCTGGCGCGCCGTCACACGGTGGTCGTCCCGGACCTGCCCGGGTATGGCGCGAGCCTGCAACGCGCGACCTCTCCGCGCTGGACCAAGCGACGGATCGCGGCGGCGCTGCTCGACCTGATGCGGACGCTGGGCCACCACCGCTTCGCCCTGGCCGGGCACGACCGCGGGGCGCGGGCCGGATACCGCTTGGTGCTCGATCATCCCGGTGTCGTGACGCGCTTCGCCTCGCTCGCGGTCGTGCCGACTCGCGACGCGCTGGCCGCGGTCGACCACCGGTTCGCACGGAGGAGCTTCCACTGGTTCATGCTGGCGCAGGGCGCGGATCTGCCCGAGCGGATGCTGGCCGCCGCCCCCGACGCCTTCCTCGATCATGCCTTCTCCGTGATGGGTGCGGACGGGGACGCCGTGATCGAGCCCCCCGCCCGGGAAGCCTACCGGGCGGCGTTCCGCGACCCGGCGGTCCGACATGCGATGTGCGAGGACTACCGGTCCGCCCTGGACGAGGATGCGGCCCACGACGACGCCGATCATGCGGCGGGGCGCAAGCTCGACTGCCCCGTCCTGGTGCTCTGGCCATGCGCCGACGGAAGCGGGGGGCGCCCGCGGGATGCCTGGGCCGCCTGGGCCGACGACGTCACCGACGTCACGACCACGGGCGGCCACCTCCAGCCGGAGGACCGACCGGACGAGGTGGCCTCGGCCCTAATCGCATTCATGGCCGGGAGTCCGGACACGGATGCGATCCATCCCGCGCAAGACACCCTCTGACGTCGTCCCAACCGCCAGGCGCATGCGGACGCCGGCCCCTCACGCCGCACCGCGGGCGTAGTCCATCGCGTCGAGGTCGGCGATCAGGCCCCCGCCGTTCGGCTGCCAGCCGAGCCGTGACCGCGTCAGTGCGCTCGACGCCGTCATGTCGGCCCCGGCAAACCCAGCCAGCCACCCGAAATGCTCGGCGGCCGCCTCGGGTACGACGGAGACCGCCGGGACCCCCAGGCCCCTGCCGACGGCCTCCGCGATGGCCCGGAGCGAAACGCCTTCCTCGGAGACGGCATGGTACCGGGCTCCCGCCTCGGCACGCTCCAGCGCCATCACGTAGAGGCGGGCGACGTCGCGCCTCGGTCCCGCGGCCCAGCGGTTCGCGCCGTCGCCGATATAGACGGAGACGCCCTTGGCCCTGGCATGGGCCACGAGGTAGGTCACCAGGCCTTGCTTGACGGTGTCGTGCACCTGCGGGAGCCGCATGACCGACACGTTGACGCCCGCATCCAGCAAGGCCGCACCCGCCCGCTCGGAGGCGACGCGGGGGTTCGGGTGGTCCCAGTCGAAGACGTCCTCGGTGGCCGGCTGGCCGGGTGCCGGGCAGCCCATCGCCACGCCGGACGTGATCAGCAGGGGCCGGTCCGAGCCCTTGAGCGCGGAGCCCAGGGCCTCGATGGCCCGCCGGTCCTTCTCGCAGTTAGCGACGAAGTCCGAGAAGTCGTCGTGATCGAACGCGGCATGGATCACGCCGTCGGCCCGGGCGGCTCCGTCGCGCAGGCCGCTCAGGTCCGTAAGGTCGCCCCGGTGCGGCTCGACCCCCGCCGTGCGGAGCGCCGCCGCGCCGGCCTCGGACCGGGTCAGCCCGATGACCTGATGCCCGGCGTCGAGGAGTTCGGGGATGAGCGCGGAGCCGATGAAGCCGGTGGCGCCAGTAAGGAATACACGCATGGATGACTGTCCGCGTTGTGTGGAAGGCCCACTTTCCCGCGGCTCGCGTCACCATAAAATACGTGACCATATCAGGGTATAATCTCTCACAGGATCGCCATGCCGGCCGGCTCGGAGAACCCCCTCGGCGCCTACCTGCGGGACCGGCGAGCGAAGCTCGACCCGTCCTCGTTCGGGTTTTCCGGGCGGAGGCGGACGCCCGGCCTCCGGCGGGAGGAGGTCGCCCAGCGCTCGAATATTAGCGCGACGTGGTACACGTGGCTGGAACAGGGCCGCGGCGGTGCGCCCTCCGCGGACGTGCTGAACCGCATCGCCGCCGGGCTGATGCTGACCGACGCCGAGCGCGAGCACCTGTTCATGCTCGGCCTCGGACGCCCGCCAGAGGTCCGCTACGCGGTCGCCAAGGGGATCACACCCCGGCTGCAGCGACTGCTCGAAACGCTGGAGACCAGCCCTGCGCTGATCAAGACCGCGACTTGGGACGTCGTCGCCTGGAATCGTGCGTCGGCCGTCGTGCTGACCGACTGGGACACGGTCCCGCCGGGCGAGCGCAACATCCTCCGCCGCATGTTCGGCTCAAAACAGGTTCGCGCGATCCAACACGACTGGGACAGCGTGGCACGCTACGTGGTCGCGGCATTCCGCGCGGATGCGGCCCGCGCCGGTGCGGCGTCCGAGGTCGGCGAACTGGTCGAGGAACTGTGCCGGACGAGCGAGGACTTCGCAGTGCTGTGGCGGGAGAACGAGGTGCACCATCACGGCGAGGGGACGAAGCGACTGAAGCACCCGATCCTCGGCGCCATCGAGCTTGAGTATTCTTCGTTCGCCATCGACGGTCGCCCCGACCTCGGCCTGATCGTCTACAACCCCACCACGCCGTCCGTCAGGGAGCGGATCCGCGGCCTAGTCGATGCCCGGTCCGACGACGGCATCCACGCAGCCTCGTCGCGATAATAGCGCGGTCGGCGGCGACGTTTGAACGCCCCGGAAGCGCCGAACGTATCGAGGCGCTCCGCCCGTCCGTCGCCTCGGACGGGCCCGCTCCGCCTTTCCTCACGACCCCTCCCGGTGCGCCTTGCCCTTCCGGGCCGCGAACGGCCGCACCAACCCCCGTCGCGTCTCTGTCCGTGACGAGCATACCAGCGAGTTGACCTTCGTGTTATTTCGTAGCATCAGTTGCTACATGAGACGCGACAGTCGCCTTTCCGGCATCCTGCACGTGCTGCTGCACATGGCGGAGGAGCCCGGACCGCTCACCTCCGAAGCCCTCGCCGCCGCCATGCAGACCAATCCGGCGGTGGTGCGCCGGACCATGGCTGGGCTGCGCGAGGCGGGGTTCGTCAGGTCCGGGCGCGGGCACGGCGGCGGCTGGACCATCGCGCGCGACTTGACCGAGATCACCCTTCTCGACATCCACGTCGCGCTCGGTTCGCCCGACCTGTTCGCCATCGGCAACCGCACCGAGGCGCCCGGCTGCCTCGTCGAGCAGGCCGTGAACGCAGCCTTGGACGACGGCTTTCGAGAGGCCGAGCGGGTGCTGCTGGAACGCTTCGGCGGCGTCACGCTCGCCGCGCTCAGCGCTGACTTCCACGCCCGCCTCGCCGCGCGCGGTGGCACTTTGACCCTGGAGCAAGCCCATGCCGTTTGACGTGATCGTCGTGGGAGGCAGCTTCGCCGGCTTGGCGGCGGCAACCTACATCGCCCGCGGGCGACGCTCGGTCTGCGTGATCGACGCGGGCAGCCCGCGCAACCGGTTCGCCGCGGCCTCCCACGGGTTCCTCGGCCAGGACGGCAGCGACCCGCGGACGATGCTCGCGCAGGCCCGCGCCCAGCTCGCTGCCTACCCTCAGGCGACCATCGTGGAGGGGCAGGCGGTCGATGTCCGCGCGGGCCGGGACTTTACCATCACCCTCGCGAGCGGGGCGACCATGAACGCGGCCCGCCTCGTCCTCGCCTACGGCATAACGGACGTGCTTCCGGAGATCCCGGGCCTGGCGGAGCGATGGGGCAGGAGCGTCCTCCACTGCCCCTACTGCCACGGCTACGAGTTCGCCGACGGGAAGCTCGGCGTGCTGGCCGTGTCACCCATGTCCGCGCATCAGGCGTTGCTGATAGCCGAGTGGGGGCCGACGACGCTCTACCTCAACGGCGGGGACATGCCCGACGATGCGACATGCGCCCGGCTCGCAAGCCGTGGCGTCGGGATCGAGCCTGCCGCCGTTGCGGCCCTCGTCGGCGAGGGCGGGTCGCTGTCCGGCTTGATGCTCGAAGACGGCCGCACGGCACCTCTCGATGCTCTGTACCTCGCCCCACGGACGCGCATGAACGGCTCGCTGGCGGAACGGCTCGGCTGCGCGCTGGACGAAGGGCCGTTCGGTCCGGTCATCCGCACGGATGCCTCCAGGCTGACGACGGTGGCGGGGGTGTATGCGGCCGGCGACGTCGCACGGGCGCCCCACAGCGTGAGTTGGGCCGTGGCGGACGGGGTCACGGCGGGTGTCTCGGTCCACCAGTCCCTCGTATTTGCGAGTTTGGCTGCCTAATCACCCACCATGAAGCCTATGTCTGCTTCGGGGCATCGACTGAGCGTTCCTGAATGGCCGTAGTGGGTCGGGACCCGTCCGTCCGCTCTACGACCTGGTTGGGTGGATTTTTGCCGGTCTGCTTTCGGGACTTGTGATCGAGGAAGCAGACCTTTGCGTGGACTGGAGAAGTCGATTTCTTCGCGCCCACCTCGGTCATCCAAGGAGCCGCGGTCGATCCTCAATAGCGGACGTCCAACGTTGCGGCTGCGGCGGCCCGTTCGCATAAGGCACGCTACGGAACCGGGCGCGCCGTGACTGCGTACCGAATGGCGCCCGCAAAGCCGGGTCGTCGTTCATTCGAAGGCACTGCTCCGGGTGTTCAGCTGAGCGTTATACGGCACGATCGCATCGCGATGTATGACGATACATCGGAAGCGCGGTAGGCAGCAGCTCGTGAGCACGGTTGCGGACGTGTCCCGCAACGGCGACGCCATGCCGGAGGACCCCGTGCACGGAACCGATACCGGCACCGTCGTGACGCTCACGGAACCGTACCAGCCAGCGATCGGACATCCCGTCGTTCATCGCATGGCACCGCGAGTGGCCGGCGATACGGTTCGGATTTCCCGGTCCATTGATTCGATGGCCCTCGCCTGATCATGACCGACTGGCAGTTCGGGCAATCCCTACTCGTCGCTCTGGTGGGTCTCGCGACCGTGACGCTCTGCGGCGGCCTGATGGCGTTGCGCTTCGGACCGGCGCGCGGACTGCTGCTCGGCTTCTGCGGGGGCGCGGTGGTCGGCGTCGTGCTGTTCGACCTTCTGCCGGAAGCGGTCGAGACAGGCCGAGCGGTGTTGGACGCCATCGGCATCGCCGCCTGCCTCGCAGCCGGCTTCGTGACCTATTTTGCCCTCGACCGGACCGGTGCGGCGCTGGCAGGGCCATCCGGCGGGCATCTGGCCGCCGGTTGCCTGACGGCGCACAGCCTGATGGACGGGCTGGGCATCGGGGTCAGGTTCCAGATGTCGGCGTCCGTCGGCGCCGTCGTCGCGGCCGCGGTCCTGGCGCATGACGTCCTCGACGGTGCCAGCACTGTGGCGGTGAACCTGCGCGGGGGAGGCGACGGACGCTCGGCACGCCTCTGGCTCATGGCCGCCGCGAACGCCAATCTACTATGTCACCAAGCATTTGCGGCAGGGCATCGAGAGCGACCACTTCCGGGTAAAGCGGTCGATGCCGCGGGTGGGCGGCTTTCGCTCGTTCAACGCGGCGCGGCGTACGATCCAGGGCTTCGAGGCCATGCTCTGGCTGCGCAAGGGCTTCGGCTTTGCCGCCGCATGGACAGTGCGCGAGAAGAACCGACTACTCGCTCTCTGCTTCGAGCTTCCTCAGGTGAACAAAGCGTGAAAGCCGGACCGTAGAGGTCGTTCCGCGTCTCAAATCTGATTTTGCGACAGGCCCTCCGATAGCGCCGTCCGACGCACGACTTTCAGGGGAATGCGTACAAAGGCTTTTGGAAGCATCAAGACGCAAAAATCTCGGCGCCCCGTCATACGAGCTGGAAGCGTCGCAGCATCGGAAGGTTGCAGGCGTCGCAGGCTTCCTTGAACTTGGTCAGGCGCTCAGAAGGGACCAGAGCGTGGTTCCAGGCTGCATCGTCGAACAGCACCTCACCGTCGTGGATAGCCATGTCGGGCCTGAGCCGGAAATCGATGTAGCCGACCTCGTGGAGGAATGCGCCGATCGCACTCCGCTTTGCCGGCTTGACGACTTCGGCGAAGATAATGGGCCGATGCAGGAGAATGGTCTCGCGCGCACCCCGTAGGAAAGCATGTTCGTGGCCTTCGATATCGACCTTGATCACGGCAATTGTGTCGGTGATCGCGAAATCGTCGAGGCGCTTCACGGGAACCTGGATCGTCGAGTGCGTTTTCTGGAAGCTTTGTTCAAGGGACGCACTCGTCTCGATCAGTCCGTGTCCGGGATCGGGGAGATGGAGGTCGGCCGTGCCCGCGTGCTCGCTTAGAGCCGCCTCAATGAGCGTCACCCGCCCAGTGAGATCGTTGCCAGCGAGATTGCGCTTAAGGATCTCGATGACGGGCGGCAGGGGTTCGAACGCAATGATCCTTCGATCGCGTGCTACCGTGCCGGCCATGACCGTGTAGACGCCGGTGTTGGCGCCAACATCGACGAAAAGACCCTCCATGCGCAGGAGCGTCGCCATCATTAGAAAGGGCAGCGGAGCCTCGTAACTGCCGGACGCGATCTGCCGAGCAACGAGGTCCATATCGTCGGAGGCGTCCATCCGGAACGTGTGTCCGGCAAAACTGACTGTTATAAGGCTCAACGTCTTACTTTCTCAGAAGAAGGTGCGTATTGATCTCGCTTCCACCATAGATCTTAAGTCGGTGGGCAGAGCAACGCCTCAATGTGTTGCTGGAGATCGTAACGCCCCAGGATCCGGCCAGAACTCCGCGTAGAGATCTACGAGATCTGCGCCCTGATCCGCCATGGTTCGCGGCAATACCGAGGGCGGAGGCGGACTGTTGAGAAAGCGCTGCGGGTTCGCATCGATCAGCCTCAGCACCCGTAGTAACGCGTCCGGACTGCTCACGTCGATGCGGAAGCCATCTACGTCGTCGACGATCTCTTCACCGATAGCGCCGCGGTCGCTCGCTACCACCCAGAGGCCGGCGGTCCGGGCTTCGCGCGTAACGAGCCCGAAGCTCTCCGGCCAGAGTGATGGGGCCAGTAGCACGTCGAGGTCCGCGTAGAGGTCGCAGATGCGCTCTTGCGGCATCCTGCCGATGATGCGAACCGGTGTCGTACCCCATACCTCCTCGCGCAGGTAATCGCCGTCGTGTGCGTGGTCGACGATAGTCATCGAGAGCTGATCGAAGGCGTACGCCCGCAGCACCGCCTCGATCAGCACTGCGCCCTTGTGCACCGTGCGGCCACCGATTTGCCCTAGACGCACGCGCCCGGTCGCGCTCGGCCGGCGGTCGACCCGCGGCAGGACCGAGACGCCATTCGGGACCGAGATCGTTCGAGGATGGCCCGCGGCGCGATAGATGTCGGCAAACGCGTTCGAGACGGCAAGGAGCCCGGCCGCGCCCTCCATTATGCGGGCCAGCCCGCGCCTGCGCGCGATCGACGCGATGGGTGTGACGCGGCGGTTCATGCTATATCGAAGGGGATCGGAGGATAGGGTTCGCAACTGCCCGTCCTCATCGACAAGGAATTGGAAATCCGAAATCCACCACGCGTCGTGCAACGTGATCAGATAGGGCAGGCCTCGTTCGGCGACGGACTCCACCACCGATGCCGTCAGGTGCTGCACGCAATGAAAATGCACGAGATCTGGCTCGAACCGATCAAGCAGCGCCTCGAACGGTAGCTTCATTCCTGGATCGAACCCTCGCCAGTCCCCGTGAACCACCTGGGGTGCCGCGATGCGATAGACCGGAACGCCGCGATAGGCGTCGATCCGGGTTTGATAGGCCGGCTCGACACCATAATCAGTGGCGACAACCGCGATCTCGAAGGCGTCGGTGGCGTGGTCGAGGAAGTAATCGATGTTGTCGCGCACGACGCGCGTCGCACCGCCGACGGTTTGCGGTGGAAAATAAACAGCGACGACGAGAAGGCGCGGTCTTCGCCGTAACCCGGTCCCATTCGACGCAACTGGCGCTGTCACGCGCGCGACGCCTGGGGCTTGTCCGCTCCTATCAAGATCACCGGCCGTGCTGGCTTTCACAGGGAGCGGCAGGAAGCCGGAGAGGATCTTGGTCGCTCCGTCGAGCCCGTACTCGCGCACGGCCTTGGCCCGCGCCCGCCGGCCAACTCTGCCGCGCAGATCGGCGTCCTGGACCAGGGTATCGATGGCGCGCGACCAGTCCTGCGGGGTCTGCGCCAGAAACGCGTCCTCGCCATCGACGAGGATTTCGCGATAGGTCTGGGTCGCGGAGACGACGGAGGGGATGCTGCACATTGCAGCCTCCAGCCACTTGATCTCGCTCTTAGCGTTCGACATCGCGCTGGGCGCCAGGACCGCCAGGTTGATGTCGGCCCCGGACAGGGTCTCCCAGTAGGCGGAGACGTCCGGGCTAAAGCCGAGCTGCAGGACCCGATCGGCGAAGGGCGCGAACCGCCTGTCGAGCTGAAGATAACCAGCGATGACAAGACGCACATGCGGCTGGCGGCCCAGGACGTCGAGCAGAGCCGGTGCGGCGATCTCATTGAAATCCAGGTTGTGGGCCTTTGTCCCAGATCCATAAAAGATCGTCACGGTGGATGCGCAGAACGGCATCTTGGGCCGGTCCAGGAACAGAGCATTGCGGTCGTCCAGTCCGTTGCGAAGCACGTGGCAGACGCCGGAGCGCACTAAGGGCCGCATCGCCTGCGCTAGAGCCGGGGTTGATGCGAGTCCGACCTCGCATTGCCGCAGGGCGTACCTAAACAGCGGCACCCCGTACTGCAGCCCAAAATACTCAGCGCTCGTAATCTGTCCTTCGAAACTCTCGAAGGGATCGGGATAGAGGGCTGGATCGAAGAGGAGATCGTCGATCTCGTAGATTGTCGGGATGCCAAGGGCGCGCGCGTACAGGATTGCGTGCAGCACAGTGGGGGAAGCGCCGACGCGGTAGAAGATCGCTGCACATGCCCGATCTAGGGCCAGCCTGCACGAATCTGCCTCAGACTGCGTATAGATTTCTACTGTCCAGCCCAGGCGTTCCAGCTGTATGCGCTTTTGCACAACCCGGTAATGGTCGCATTGTGGGAGACCGCGGTCGGCCAGGATGACCACGACGCCTTCCCGCGGGGCCGGAAGCCGGGCTGGGAGGGGATCAATGGCTGGGATCACCTGCGTAAGGCGATCCAAACACCCGGTTAGGCAGGTGTCGGCTTCGGCGCGACGGCCCTCAGCGTAGAGGCCTGTCGCCCGGCGGCTGGCGGCAGCGAACACCTCCGAGACGACGCGGTGGCCTGCGGAGCGCCACGCGACGGAGTTCCGGCAGGACGGCG
Organism: Methylobacterium sp. WL8; assembly: GCF_008040045.1. Taxonomy (NCBI): domain Bacteria; kingdom Pseudomonadati; phylum Pseudomonadota; class Alphaproteobacteria; order Hyphomicrobiales; family Methylobacteriaceae; genus Methylobacterium; species Methylobacterium sp. WL8. The sequence goes on from NZ_VRVF01000082.1 coordinate 16,384, forward strand.
CCGAGCGCATCAGGCGATCGAGGGCCGCTGGCCCCCCATCCGGCCTCCTCACCAGAAACTCTGCAGCGTGAATGTGGCTCCAGACGCTCGCATCGAGCGCCTCGGCGGCAGCGATGAAATCTTCGGCCGCCTCCTCCTTCCGGTTCAGAGCGAGCAGGGAGTCGCCGCGGCGATGGCGCATGCGTAAGACGTCCGGCCGGATCGCTAGAGCGCGACTGAAGGCGTCGACCGCCACGGCAGCGTTGCCGCGCATAAGGTGATGCTCCCCGATCTGCTCGTAGAGCCGGGCCGATCCTGGGCCCTGCACCACCTCGGCCTTGAGGATCGCGAACCCCGTTGTGAAAAAATGGTCAAGAGCTGCGAAGCGTCCCGAACCGGGCCGGCCAGCTTTGCTCGTCACTCGCGCGCGATAGAGGGGTTCGCTGAAGGCAATCGGGAACGTGTCTTCGCCGATCAACGCGATAAGCGCGCTGCCCTCGTTGGGAGAAACTCCGAGTGGGACCCCGTGGTTAAGCCATTCGCGGTAGAGGTCGGCATCGCTCGCCGTGGGCGATAGGACGGTCGCGTTATCGCGATAGAAGGCCGGGTCGAACGCCTCGCGGATGGCGATCGGCGCAAGGCGTTCGATACCATGCTGAAGGAACAGCTGGATCCCATCCGCGCGGGATACGGGCCGACGGGGGAGCCATGACGCGTTAAGGAGCGCGAACTCGAATAGCATGAATCGATCCAGCCAGGGCCCCGGCCACACCCTCGCAGCGTTGAGCATGTCTGTTAGGCTGCAGTTTCGCGCAGTCCAAGACAGTGCATCGTTCGCGGCGGCCTCGCTGGCAAAGAACTGCTCGAACTCCCTCTCGTACACACTCAGGTCGAACTGATAGGCCCGCTTCTCCCGGCGCCCGTGTATGAGGTAGTGAGCCCTGAGTTCCCAGGGCTGTCTCATGTGCTTGAGATCGTTGTTCAACGTGCGATACTGACTTGGCACGAAGTCAGCCGGCAAGGAGCCATACTTTGTTTCAAGATCAGAGATATATAGCTGAGCGTTGAATCTTTTTAGACGCTTAAGCGTCTTGAAAAATTTCAGCTTAAGCGATCGAAAAAGGCGGCAAACAGAATTTTTTGCAACAATCGGCATATTTAACTTTGAGCCGTAATTTGGTGCTAGGAGCCGCCAGCTGGGTGTCTCTCGATGATAGCTCGGCCGCTGAGCCTTGGTCATATGCCAGCCATCAACTTTGCGGTTTGCCGTTGTGTCTCTAGCAAGCCCCGCAGATGGTTGATTGCCCCGATCTGCAAGCCGAGCAACGCCTCTGCCTCTGCTTGGGCCTCCCGTCGCATCGAGACGTAGAATTCGAACCCGCCCAGCTGCGTGGCTGAGACTTGGTTCAGAACGAAGGGGAAGAGGTCGAGCCGCGTGGCGCCTTCGACCAGATCGAGGAATGCGATCGGGGTAAGAACCCAACAGTGGCAGGCAACATAGGCATCAGTGGCCAGCGCATCGACGGCTTCAGCATGTGCGTGGGGCAAGGCCGCTTCACCCGCCATCCGCGGCGCGTGCACCGGATCCTCGCCCGCCCAGATCTGCTCGGGCGTGATGGTGCGCACGTCGTAGGTATGACCGAACATTTGGCGTGGGCTCGGCCGCTCGTAGGCGAGCAGGTCCGCCTCGATCAGTTCGGCTAAGGTACTGACCGGCCGAGCTGCATCGAACATGAACTGCCTGTCCGGCAGCGACAGGTTGAGCACCCCGCCTGGGCGCAATGCGGCGTGGATGCCGCGTAGCCACCCGAGCAGGTTGGGTACGTACTGCCCGACCTGGGCGGCTATCGCGAAGTCGTAGCCGTCGTGGCCGAGAACGGCTGTAAGTGAGCCCGACCCAGACCAAGCGTGATCGATCGGTGTCGCTCCGGCAAGGTCCGCACCGGCATCGCGGCTGTGGTCGACGTAGGTGACGCTCAGACCCTCGGGCAGCGGCGTGGGGTTATCAGCGGGGCCGAACTCCAGGCCGCTGCCCTCAGGCAGGCAGAGATCATGAGTTAGCCGCGCCAACCGACGGTCGCCCGCCCGGCGCGCCAGGAACGCGTCGAGCGAGAGTGATCCGGGTCGCATAACCCTTGCCCCCTGCTCGACGCGCTGATTGCCCGAGTTGTCGATCAGGCGGCGAGGACGCTGACGGTCGCGGCCTCGTCCCAGGCGCAATGCCCGGCGAGTTCGGCCGCGAACACCGCATTGATCCGCGCACGCTCGGCCTCGACTAGGGCACCGTCCACCGCGACAGGGCGGCAGCGGGCGGACAGGCCTAGCACGACGAAATCAGGGTTGTGCAAGGCGTGGTCGGACTGTTCCGTGAAGAAGGGGCGGTCGCCCCAATCGAGGTAGCTTTCGGCCGGAAGACCCTCGGCAAGCAGGATGTCGTGGGCGTCCAGTTCGACGTGCCAGTAGGTTACGCTCGTGGCCGGCTCGCGGGCGATGGTGGTTCCGTTGATCAGGCACATGATCGGGACAAGCGCGCCACCAAGTTGGTCTTCGGCCGCCCCTACGAGCACGGGGTGGCCGGGGGAGAGACGCAGGTCGCGGGCGGGTAGGCCGGAACCAAAGGCGCCCACGCGGACGCGGATCGGCTGCTGGTCGTGGGGCAGCACATTGCCAGCACCGTCGAGATCGCGTTGTCCGATCCACGTGATGGGCCGGAGGGCGCCTGACGCCGTGACAGCACGGTCGCCAACGACGAGATCTTCGACGGCCACGTCGCCACGGCTGGTGCGGATTAGCGTACCGGTCGTGAAGCAGACGGGTGCGGCGTAGCTATTGAGTGACGTGTCCCCGTCGGAGGTGAAACGTGTCCTGCTCGTCGAGCCTGACCCGAACACCTGCGAGTTCGAGAGGACGAGGCGCGTCGATGAGTCGTTCGCTCCGCTTTGCGTATCTGTAAACTGGATCATGGACGGGTTGTCGAACTGCGTCGCGTAGAACGTCGTCGATGAGGACGTCGTGGCACCCGGCAGAACACCAGTGACCGTTATGGGATCACCAGCAGCATTCACCGTTCCGTTCACGGTGAGAGGATTTCGAGAAGCATCATCGATTTGGAAGTTTGCGCTGGGAGCGCCATCATCTGTACCGGCAAAACCAGCCTGGTACACGGTGTTGTTGAAGGTTGTTGCCATAATAATACCTCCTCGGTTTAGGTAAATCTATTTGGATATTGCCGACGCCATCAGTACTTGCGGATCAGCGGCTCCGGCATCGGCACCGGGTCGGCGCCGAAGGCGTAGCGGATGCCGCCGTAGATCGAGAGCGGCTGCGCCAGCGTCGTCGTGCGCGGATCGTTGATGGTCAGGTTGCCGGCGATCGGGCCGCGCTCGGCGAAGGTGCCGAAGTTGGCGTAGCGGTTGTTGGTCAGGTTGGTGATCAGACCGAAAACCTGAAGGTTCGGCGTGACTTGGTACGTCG
>NZ_VRVF01000083.1:0-19392 GCF_008040045.1 Methylobacterium sp. WL8
ACACTGTCCGGCACGACGACCACGGTCTGAGGCACCTCGCGAAGAGGCGTGTCGGTACGTGTCGCGCTGACGCTCTCACGAGCAAGGTAGCCATCCACCTTGCGGGGCGGCCCGTTAGCCGTTCCGCCATTGCCTACGACGGACAGCTCGTCGAGCTGCACCTCCTGCGAAGCGTCAGTTGCAAGCTGGGCTACCGCAGAACTGGGTCCGAAGCTGACTAGCGAGCCTGATTGGGCCAATAATACTAACGCGGTTGACGCTGCGAGATGGATTACGCTTCGGAATTTTGGGTGCGGAAGAGTCACAGACGATAACCAGCCTTTATTGAGGCGGCATCGTTACAATCCAGAAACAAAAGCGGTCAAGGCGGCATTAATCTATGTGAACAAGGTTTGTTTGTAGAAGCTTCAATGTGGCCCATGATGCGTCTCGAATCATTCTAAAAAATCAGCCCTTAAGCATTCGCGTGTGGCCCTAGCGTGACAGTGATCAGGGCGATTGAGGAGCAACGATAAGTCGAGACCCGTCCGTCCGCTCTACGATCGGGTTGGGTGGGAACCGGTCTCTCCGCTTCGAAGCGTGGTGAGCTTGAGGTCAGACAAGATGGTGGCGGCAGGGAACGCATCGCCTCCGACGTTCGCTGAACCGCGGTCTCAACGAGGGCAGATCGACGTTCAATAGCCATCGGCCACTGATGCCTCGGCGGATCGAATGCTTTGACGACGGAGCCCCTACAATTTCGGATAATCGATCCCAGAACGCCCGAAGCGCCGTTCCAAGAGGGTTCACATCGACGATATGGAGTGAACCAAGAAAAAATCGGATCTTGGTGGGAGACACGATATGGACGCCACGCCGACCTCGCCAGACCGATCCGTTGATGGAGCCGCCGTCATGCGGCGCGTGGGCTGGCGGATCATCCCGTTCCTGGTGCTCTGCTACTTTATCGCCTACGTCGATCGGGTAAACGCGGGTTTCGCCGCCCTCACCATGAACAAGGATCTCGGCCTATCGCAGGCCATGTTCGGCATCGGTGGTGGCCTGTTCTTCGTCGCCTACGTGCTGTTCGAGGTGCCGAGCAACATCGCGATGGAGAAGTTCGGCGCGCGGCTCTGGATCGCGCGTATCATGATCACCTGGGGCATGGTCGGCGTGGCGATGGCGTTCATCGTCGGCCCTTACAGCTTCTATCTGTGCCGATTCCTTCTCGGCGCTGCCGAAGCGGGCTTCTTCCCCGGTGCGCTCCTGTACCTGACCTACTGGTTCCCCAAGGCGTACCGCGCCCGCATCGTCGCCATGTTCATGGTTGCGATCCCGATCTCCAGCTTCCTCGGCTCGCCGATCTCGGCAGGCCTGCTGCAGCTTGAAGGTGCCGCTGGGCTGCACGGATGGCAGTGGCTCTTCATCGTCGAGGCAATCCCGGCGGTGCTGCTCGGGCTGGGCGCCCTGTTCATGCTGCCGAGCCGACCGGCGGAGGCTAAGTGGCTCTCACCCGAGGAGCGGGCATGGCTTCAGGATCAACTCGCGGCGGATCGCTCCGGGACATCCCCGGTCGGGCACCACCTGCCGCTGCATAAGGTGCTGACCAACAAGTACGTCTGGGCGCTGGCGCTGATCTACTCGGGGTCGTCGGCCACCAGCAACGCGCTCTCGCTGTGGCAGCCGCAGATCCTGAAGGCGTTCGGCCTGTCCAATCTGGAAACGGGCCTGCTTAACATGATCCCGTTCGGCATCGCCTCGGTGTTCATGATTTTCTGGGGTCTACGAGCCGACCGGACCGGCGAGCGGGTGTGGAGCACGGCTTTGCCGCTGGCCGCGACTTGCCTGTGCTTGTTCGCAACCAACCTCACCTCCTCGCTTACGGTGACGATGGTGCTGCTGAGCCTCGTGCTGATGGGCAACTACGCGATCAAGGGACCCTTCTGGGCAATGGCCACCGAATGGCTTTCGGTGGGCACCGCCGCTGCCGGGATTGCGGCGATCAACACCCTCTCGCATCTGGGGACCGGCATTGCCTCGTGGCTGCTCGGCGTGATCAAGGACCAGACCGGCAGTTTCCCCCTCGCGCTACTGCCCCTCGTATTCCTGACCGGCTCGGGCGCGATCATGACCCTGATCCTCGGCCGCGGCTTGCGTGCCCGGGCCGCAGCCCCTGCTCCGGCCGCCGCGGAATAGTTTTGACCGTAACCATGATCGCAAGGAAGCGGCGATGATTTCGCGACGCGTATTCCATGGTGCCATCGTAGGCTTGGCTGCGGCGAGTGCCTGGTCGCAACACGGCGCGGCCCAGGAAGCCGCCATGACGGCTATCGATGCCCACGCGCATGTCTTCAAGCGTGGCCTGCCGTTAGCCGCCAATAGTCGATATGCGCCCGACTACGATGCGACGCCGGAGGATTACATCAGGAATCTGGAAGCCAACGGCATAACGAATGGCGTCCTCGTCCAGCCGAGCTTTCTCGGAACCGACAACAGCTACATGCTGGAGGCGCTGAGACGTTACCCGGACCGTTTCCGGGGCATCGCCGTCGTGCAGCCCGACATCCAGCAGGATGCGCTACGGGAACTCGCTGCCGCCGGGGTGGTCGGCATCCGGCTCAACCTGATCGGCGGGCAGAACCCACGGTTCGATGCCGATCCGTGGCCGATGTTCCTGAAGCACCTCGCCGATCTCGACTGGCAGGTCGAGATCCAGGCGGAGGCCCGTCGATGGCCGGAGTTGCTCCCCCTCTTGCTGAAGAGCGGCGTGAAGGTCGTGGCGGACCACTTCGGCAAGCCTGACCCCAAGCTCGGCATCGACGATCTGGGTTTTCGGCAATTGCTGGCCGCGGGGAATACGGGTCGCGTCTGGGTCAAGATCTCTGGTTCGTACCGCAACGGTGCCGGCTTACCGGCGGCTGCGATGCCGCTGCTGCGCGAGAGCTTCAGTCTCGATCATCTCGTTTGGGGAAGCGACTGGCCTAACACCCAATTCGAGGCGACGACGGGTTACAGCCAGGTGCGGGGCGAGTTGGACGTCTGGGTCCCGGATCCGGGTGATCGCCGCGTCGTCCTGGATGCAGCGCCGCGCAGGCTGTTTTGGATGACGCGCCGATAGAGACGACGTGACGACAGCAAGGAGGGCCGCGTCGGGAAGCACGACGTCGACGTCGGTGGGCGCCCGATGCCCGGATCGACATCGGGCAGGTGTAAGGAACGGCATGAACACGAACGATCTCACCGCCGCCCGGGCCGATCTCGCACCGACCGGCGTCCTGCGCGCGGCAATCAATTTTGGCAATCCGGTCCTGGCCCAGAGAGACCCCGTCGCGGGCGAGCCCCGCGGCGTCTCGGTCGTCCTTGCCACGGAGTTGGCTCGTCGGCTTGGCGTCCCGGTCGAGTTCCATGCCTTCGAGGCCGCCGGCAAGGCCTTCGAAGCCTTGAAGGAAGGCGAGGTGAATGTGGCATTCCTCGCCCGCGAGCCCGAACGTGCCGCCGAGCTCGCGTTCACGGCACCCTACGTCAACATCGAAGGTACCTATCTGGTCCTCGTCGGCTCACCTCTGCATGGGATCGACGATTTAGACCGGGCCGGGATACGCATCGCTGTCGGCTTGAACGCCGCATACGACCTGTTCCTCACTCGGACATTGCGACATGCCGAACTGGTGCGGGCGCCGACCTCGGCCGCAGCGGTCGATCTCTTCCTCGACCACGGGTTGGAGGCCGCGGCCGGTGTCCGGCAACCCCTCGAACGGGTCGCGCGCGAACGCAGTGGCCTTCGAGTGGTCAACGGCCGGTTCACGGCCATCGACCAAGCAATGTGCATGATCCCCGGGCGACCAGCAGGCCTCCTCTTTCTCATGGACTTCACCGAGGACGCCAAGCGCTCGGGGTTGGTTGAGAAAGGTTTGGCTGAAAGCGGACAGGATAGAGCGCTCGTCGCGCCGCTTGAAACCGGTTCAACGATCACCGGCAATCGCCCGTAAAAATCATCCGGTACGGGAGTGTTCTCCTAAATCCGACAGGTTCCGAAAAAGTCGGCGATTGCATACCCACGGTATCCTGTCGACATTCCATGTAGAGGTCCGCTTTCGGGTAGCGTTGTTGGCGGCATTCGCGACCAGGTTGGGTCGGATGCAGAAGGTCCGCTTCCGTGTAAGCTGCCTAATTCTGCCGTTCGTGCAAATCCGAAGAGTAAGCCGAGACCGTCATGGGATAATCGGCAGGGAGGCCCCACTAGGCCCTGTAGACTTCCGACATGAGACCGAGCCGTACGAGCTACCAGCTCAGCGTTTTGTACTCTTTGCCGTCCTCAAAGCTGATCATACCTTCAGGCTGAATGAAGCGCCAATACTCGGCAGGCGTGAGCTCGCGCTGCTTCTCGGCGGCCACGACGCTGCATAAGGTGAGGCCCTGAGGGCTTGCATGAACAACTCTGATCAACTTGGTCAGCTTAGCAGCCGGGAGTTAATTGCCTTTGGTTTAGACGGCGACAGTCTGCGTGGTGAGCACTACTAGATCGCCTGATTACCCAGCTTTGATGGCCATCCACGCTCTGTGAGATCTGAACTTCGGCGAGTTCAGGTACCGAGGAAGGTAGGGCTATCAATTCACCAGAGGGCTCGCGGAAGCCTACGTTTCCAGCGCTCACCGGGCCGCAAGGTGGTGACCTCCTTGGTGCGCGTTGCGGAACGCACACGCGCAACAGCAGACTGCGGATTTGCGCTGGCATCAACCTCAGCGATAGCGACAACAGCCGAAGCAGTAGCTGGCCTTTGCGTATGTACCTCATCAGCACCCGGTTTCGCGGCTGTAGCTACAGACGAGGCCTTCGTACGATTAGCCGGGGGCTTCACACGACGCACGCGTGCCAGCCGCTCCTCTACAGGCGCTTTACGCACTTCAAGGATTTCGGGCTCGACAGGCATATCAAATATCGGCACGAGGCTCGGCAGCACCCGCCGAGCTGGCGTGTGAGATCGTGAAGTTTCGGAGTGAAGCAGGGGTGCAGGCTGCATCTCGGCAGGCTTGTCAGCAGCGGCTACCGTCAGCCCCCCCCACAGGTCCTGACCTTTACGGGAATGTGCTGTGGCTTCGGTGAGCGAGGCGCGGGATGTACGGGTATGCTTGATCTCGACCGTGAACGGGCGCGCGCTGCGACGCTTCATGTATGGAAAAATCCTGACAAAATCTGGCTCAGCGATGCAAATCACGCCGACTGCAGATGCACATCATATGGGATGGTTCTGTTCTTTGTCTAGGTCACGTTCGGTTGGAAAATTCTCGTCATCACAAGCTTTTTGACACGATGCCAAGGGCAAGAACAACGTAAGCACCGACGAAAAACCAAGTCCTGAACTTCACTACTATGGGTCCGATCATTGGGATGCGCATGTACAAGCTAGCGACGGCGAGCCCGATGAGTACGAGCGACACGAGGAACGTGATGGCGCGTGGCGGTGAGAGATTCAGCATGGTCCCATCCTCGCGCCGCATGGTTGAAGAGTGGTGAAGCCAACAGATCGGTCCGCAGCCCGACTGTTAGAGGCCGCTCGTACTGCCGGGATCGCCCATCAGCATTAACCATCTGCTTACCCAAACCCGCGAGGTTGCCGCCCTGCATTCGCTGAGGAGGAAGCATGTCCGACACCATCGACACCGTTGGGGTTGCCGGCGACCGTATCCGCTCGATCATCGAGCGCGTGGAGAAGGTTGATGAGGAAATCAAGGATCTGATGGAAGCCAAGAAGGAGATCTTCCTGGAGGCCAAGGGCGAGGGGCTGGACGTGAAAATCCTCAAGGAGATCCTCAAGCTGCGCAAGCTCGATCAGGACGAGCGGGACGAGCACGAGACACTGCTCGACGTCTACATGCGTGCGATGGATGCTCCGAGCCCAGCGCCGATGGCCGAGGCTGCCTGAGCGGCAATCGCTAACGTAGGCGAACGCCGAGCTGTCGTGGGGTTCAGAGGATCTCCACGGCAGCGCGCATCATCTCGTCATTCACGTCGATGTAGCGCTGCGTGGTTGATAGATGACGATGACCGGCCAGCATCATGATCGCCTTGGGCGAGATCCCAGCATGGGCGAGACGTGTGATGAACCAGCGTCTGCCGCTGTGGCTTGAGCCGCCATCTAACCCGGCCAGATCGTACCAGCCCCGCATGAGCTGGCACAGCGTGTTCGCACTGAACGCAGAACACTTTTGAGTAACCAGCATGGGCTGCAGCAGGGCAGGGGGCTGCGCGAGGCTGCTGCGGTACTGCTCCACCTCCTTGCGTAGCCGGGCGTTCAGGAACACCACGCGGGCATGGCCGCCTTTGGTAACAGCCGCGCAGAGACGAAGCTGCTCGCGTACCTTGCCTTCGCCATCGACGAGGTCGCCCCACCTGAGGGACGCAATCTCGCCTACCCTCAGTCCCGCGAGGTAGCTCAGCATGAGGGCCATCCGATTGCGCGGACCGAACTTGCCCTGGCTGACAACCGCCGCCAGCCGCTTGAATTCCCCCTCGGTGGGCACGCGCGCCTGTTTCATTAGGACCTCATGTTTTGTGCGCATCAGCGACAAAACATGTTGTTTCCAGAACGGGCACAGAGCGAGTGGTTATTGAAACTCAGCAACTTCAATGACTTAGAGGCAAACCTAATATAAACTGTATTTTATGATGTTTTATCCGGACGAAGTTCATCGTGGTTATGCTCGCCCTTTGATGCTCTCGGCAGCACGTCTCGCTCGTTCCAGAGTGAGGATACGCATGCTGCCCCTGATTGATGCTGTTACTCGAGAATTACTCCTAGCCAACGGCCGACAGCGAGACAGAGATCACCATCCCGTGGTCAAGCTGTTCAATCCCGTGGGGCCGGCGACATGGTTGCTTTGCGAGCTGGATGCCGACGGTGACACCCTCTTCGGGCTCTGTGATCTTGGCGTAGGCGAACCCGAGCTGGGCTACGTGAGCTTGGACGAACTCAAGGAGGTAAGCGCAGGTCTCGCAATTGGCTTGGAACGCGACCTCTCGTTCCGGGGTACGCAGCCAATCTCCGTATATGCGCGGGCCGCGAGAGCCGTAGGTCGTATCGTTGACTAGTAGTCGAAATCTGAAGGCTGGTGCCCATACCTTAGGTCGGCTTTCGACCCACGCTAGTCGTACAGGCCCGTGTCGGTGCTCCTCGAAAGCGGTCGTTCGTCGGCCGTTCCGCAACTTCCCTCGGGGTGGAAAGCCAAGTCACGCCGCACGCCCGTAAGCAAACACTCCACGCTATCCTTGTTGGCTGCGGCAGCCGAGATGATTAACTAAATTCGAACCGGATCCCCTTGAATTCACCGACAACCGGACGAGACATGTCAGCCAAAGTTGAAAAGTCGTATTCCGCAAAAGGTATATCCCTGTGAATACCGAGAGCTAAGAAGAGAAAAATTCTATTTACGCGAAGCCCGACTTTGTACAGAGCGTGACTATTTGTGACCACCTGATCCCTCAAGCGACCGGGTGTGAATGATATGTTCGCGAATTTTTCTGAGTGGCCGTTCCTAACCGCCCAGTCTCGGAGGGCCAGCACAAGCTTCTTTCTATCTGCCGCGAGATGAAGTAGAGAATGCCCATAGAACGCATTCCGCAGCTGATGAATCAAATCAACATCAGCATGAAACTTCTTCTCGAAGCGTTTGACATCGGCCTTCTTGAGCGGGTCCCTTTTATCTCTCGCAAGTCTCGCCGTTAAATACCGATTGAAATGTTGATCTCCCAAAGTGTAATGTTTGTTTCTCTTTCCGTGTCGCACGTTTCCTAGGCATTCAAGCGATAGCCCAAAGAACCCGATGTTCAAAGGCATCATGTTGAAACCCGACCGGACTGCAACAGAATAGTACATTAGGGCATTTCTAGAAAGTTCGAGTCTCCACTGCGGCCATCTTCTTTCTTCCATTCGCTTAGCTGCGCGTAGAAATTTCTCTAACGTCTTTGTTTGAATCTGAAATGAGCCCCGTTCGTGATTAAATCTGGTGTCCTTGCTCCGAAATGGGTCTACTGCATCCTCTCCGACGTAAACAGACAACCAAAGAAGCAGATTGGCCGGAATGAGCGCGTTTGCAGGCCCTCGTAAAAGACAAGCTTTTCCAGTCTCGAAGTTCGCACCAGAAAAAAGGATTTCGAACAGACTGCCTTCCCACAAAATCTGTATTTGTTGGGTATTAGTCAGATTAGTGTAGCGGAGGTGGACCAGCTTCTCATGTATCGTCAGGATGACCCCCTCAGTAACTACCCCAATGGCAGGCGACAGACGTAAGCTACCACGAGCCAGGCGTGTCATCTGGTCGGTGTGGCTCACTATCAAGCGAGTAAACGGCCTTGTCGAGAGCACGACTTGGGTCGTATGCGGCTGGAACAGTTACGTTCGCATCGCTGCCCTATCGCTCAGAAGCGGACCAGCCGAAATCCACCCAACTCAGACGTTGAGAGCGGGTACGAAGCGTCAGATTTCCACAGCGAGCCGACGGACTAAGCTCTTACCCCGGAGCAATTCGAGCTGGACACCCGAGAGCGGAACGGTGAGCTTCCTCCTATTGAAGCCGCTACTGCGGCTTAGGTACCTCCAAGGACACGGGCTTGCCGCCCAGGCGATGGCGAATGAAATCGTCCTTGAAGAGCAAATGTTCGGGATCCTGCTTCATTCGCAGGCCTTTGTCCGCAAACATCTCGGCCAAGCGCAGGTTGCCTTGGCGCATGGCATCCCTACGCGCTTCCGGCTCGCCGAAGTAGCTGTCCCTTGGGGAGGTGAACTCCCTGAGAATAATGTTGTTGCAGCGGCGTACGCTGTAGCCCATCGAGATAGCGAGCATGGCAAAATAGGTATCTTCGCCGTGCAACGCATAAGCGGGATCGGGCATCACCACGGGCTGGTGCGACAGACGAAAGTTGCGCACGACGAACATGCTTCCTTTGAGGTCGGTGTTGCCAGTGAACACGTGATTGAGGCGATGGCGTTCGGCGTTATCGGGCTTGACCACCACGTCATCCTTGATGCCGTTAACCTCCAACCCCCAGGGGGATTTCGCAGCGTTGATGGGAAAGAATACGTCGACGCCCTCGTAGTTGTGCTCATTCACTGACATCTCGGCGAAAAGGCGCCAGCTACTGTTATGGTGTTCTTCATCGCTGAGTACGGCGTCATCATCCAGCATGATGCCCCAGCGGTGCTCGCTGGCATAGAAATGCTCCAGACATTTGACGCGATTGTTTATTAGTCTCTGATGCTGCGCATTATACCAAAAGTCTACAACCTGTTTAAGAACCTTCTTCATTTCAGGGCTATCCCCGACAAGAAATTTGTTGAACTCTTCGAAAGTCCAGCCGTTCAAATTCAAGTAAATACTGACGTCAGTTTTCGTCGCCCACCAGATCAACTGCCGCCGGAAGTTCGTGAAACGCTTCGCCCATAGGGCGTCGTTGTCTTTGGGCCGAAAGCAGGTGATGTACGCCCCCCACTGCCTTCGAACGAGCATGGGCACGTGATCCTCATTTATACGCTCCTCACTGACATGAGGGCCAAATGAGCTCATTGCAGGGCCATGCGTTTCCTGTGCGGCCACCACCATTGGTGTGGCCAAGGAGGGCAGAGCCGGCATCACCACGGGTTGCATTACGTCGGTCAGGGCATCACACGCATAGATGCGATCGCCCGCCGCCGTATGAATGAGAGGCATGAGGATCAGTAGTTGATCTTGCTCCAACATCGCCCCCACGCATAGCGCACCCTGCGGCTGATCTACGTCCACGAAAGAGACGAGCGCATCAACCTTAAGATCTATTAAAGTTCTACATAGGCGATGCGCGGCTTGAACCTGCCAAAAACGCTCATCGCGAATCAGGATATGGGAATTGCCGATAAAAAGATAAGAAGTGAGATTAAACGCAATCGATTGGAAGGGGAGATCGGCTTCGTTAAAGCCTACTGATATGCCGGTCTGATCGCTGATAAAATTCAATACCTCGGGCAGCGGAGGCACCGGTATCACCGCCTTTGGTGGTATATCTGGGCCGCCACTCAGATACATCCTGCGTTGCTGAGCCCTGGTCCACGCCGGCGTAAGTGCGTCTCGATGCCGAGCATGGGCTCGCAACATGGTCTCATGCCACCCGTAAAGTGATTCCTTCGGGGGTTCAGGTGGTGCGGGTTGCTCACCCTTGATGAACCTCGTCATGGCTCGCTGAACAAGCTGCATCGGAGCGCTACTATTCCGCATCAACCCCGTACAGGCACGCAACCGCGGAGCATGCGCAACATGTTTCAAGGCGGGAGCCATGATCGCTACTCCGCTGGGGCTTGAGAACACTGCAAGATCCGCTGTCGCGTGTACTTGCCATGGACCTTCTTTATCGAAACAATATAAAAAGTTTTCAGCCTCAGCATCTACAAGGAGATACGGCGTATCACCAAGCTCTGGTAATGACTGGGCAAGTGATACGTGCCCGCCAGGAAACGTTGCTGCCGTACCAACAACTTCCACTCTGCACCTATTTTCATTTATATTATAGATAAGAAACCCACGTGAATATATGATCGGCCCATTTGGCGTCAATTGGTCTTTCATCGGCAGTGATATGCCGCGTAGTGCGCGAATGGCTCGTTCAAGCTCGAGCAACGGAATTGCGTTTGATTTGCCAGTCTGCGTGCCAAATTTTTTTTCAGTTTCTTCGGCAAATGACGATCTTGAATATCTTTTGACTATGTCAGCGTAACCGCCGTTCTCCTTAAGCCAATCGCCGCATCCAGTGTGCTTGGGTTTTTCTCGGCTCGCAATCAAAAGCGCGGTACTTCTCTGACTGAGTGTACCAGCAGATCGTCCAGTGTTTCGAAATGCGATCACAACAAGGGGCTGGAATATGTTTTTCTTAGCGACTGCACCAAAACTCTCTCCATTCGCAATGACGAATGCCTCCGCAAGAGTGGGATCCTTACGGAGATCGACGCCAAAATCGAATATTTCGGCGAGCACATTGTTCAATTCACGCTGACCCTGATCTTCGGTTTTTGACGCAACCTGAGCGCGGGCGGTGATGGGTTGGTACTTTTGATTTAACCCCAATACGGCCGCATCAAAATTGTTTGTGTGACCTTGTTTTGCTGTCATTAAGTTATCCATTAGCCTGCGGCGACCGTCTACGACTCGCTTAACGCCATCAAAAAAATTTAGAAACTAAAAAATTTGCCCCATCTAAGATGGTTTATCCGCCAAAAATTAAGGTTTTTTGCCTCTAACGATGACATGCGAAGCATTGACCCACTGTTCCCATCTGAACCCAATCGCGCACGCTATCTTCCGGCTATAAGCCATGAGTATGCTGTTGCTGCAACTCGCAACAAACTGCAGATTGCCGGATTGTCAGGCAAATCGTTGGACTATTTGTCTAAGGGCAACGCTAGAGGGGATGAAGACACTGTATCGAGGCACTTTTATTATCCCTGTACGCTCACCAGCGCTGGGCAGGCGGCTCGGACGGTAGCGAAGAGCCAGCATACGACGATGGTGAGCCAGCGGGACCGAGCCGGCACGTTTGTGATCGCGGACAGCGGAGGCTATCAAATTCAGCAGGGAAAATTGCCCTGGGAAGGAGATGCTACCGTCCGGCGCATGCTTCGCTGGATGGAGGACACAGCAGATTGGGTGATGGCCCTGGACTTTCCCACCGGGGGCATCACCAAGGGCACCATCATTCCGCACATCCGGCGCCTTCAGGGGGAGGGGCATGGCAATGCTTTGGATAGCCTGATTCAGAGCAATCAGCTGGGTATGCCGTTCAATGCCTGTCTCTTGCAGACGCGCATCAATACGGACCTCATGCTCGCAGAGCGCGATCCCGCCAAAGCAGGCTTTCTCGTCGTGCTACAGGGCCGCAACGAGAGTGAGAGCAGCGCCTGGTATCAAGAATTTCGTTCACGCATCACTGACGGGGTCGCATTCGCCGGCGGCCATGCTCGCAGCTATGCTCTGTTCTTGAGTCGTATCCTCGATATGCGCGCAGATGGTACTCTCAAGGAGCTCAAGCACATCCATGTTTTGGGCACCAGTACCATCGAGTGCGCGGTTCTGTTCACTCATATCCAGCGACTGATCCGGCAATTCGACAACCCGGATCTACAAATCACATATGACACAGCGAGTCCCTTTCTGCTCGCTTTCAAAGCATATAAGCTGTATACTTCTTATGGCTTAGATTATGTTTCCTCAGGCTTTGCCGACGACGCGCCCAGCGAGGTCGATCCGTCTGTCTACGGTGTGCCGATCAACGAATGGTGCTGGCGCCTAACGGAGCAGCGCAACATCGAATGTGATGCAATGGGCCGCGACATGCAGAGCCCTGTCCAGACGTATGTGGGCACGAAGTTAACGGTCGGCGACTTGCTCTAGAAGGGCAGTCAGCCACCATGGCCTGATGCAACTGCTTTTCTTCTCGCCTGTAACCATAACGTGCAGGCTATTGTGGGCGCTCATTCGCTGGCTATCACAATTTATTGCGATGAGCCCGACGGCCGAAGCCGCTTTTCGGGCCGAACCCATACAATCGAAGCTATAATAACGCTTGCCCTTACGCCAAACGGTGCGATTGCTAGACAGGTGATAAAGGAAAATCGCAGCCGCTTAGATCGGCTTATCTGAGAGTAGAGTGTGAGTATGTGGACCTCTTCCTACGTATACTTCATCGTTTTCATAAATTGGACCGTATACGGGATACCCGACTGGAACGTGTTTGGGGCCATGGTGCCCCCAGCCTTGTTCGCAGCAGGCGCGGTGTTCGTATTCCGCGATTTCGCTCAGCGCGAGATCGGGCAGCTGGTTCTGGGGGCCACTTTGTTGGCCGCCGCTGGTAGCTACTTCGTTGCTGGCGGGTGGATCGCTTTCGCCAGTGCGGTGGCGTTCGTGATCAGCGAGACCACAGACCAGATCGTCTTCACGATCACCCGGCGCCCGCTTCGTGATCGCATCCTCGTTTCGTCGGCCATCTCGGTGCCTATCGACAGCGTGGTGTTTCTTTACCTGATCGATCGTCTCACCCCCAGCGCTCTTGTGGTTGGCGTGCTCGCGAAGATGGCGGCCAGCGTGGCCGTGTGGGTTTGGTTACTCCTTCGCGACAATCGCAAACTTGCCCTAGGTGCTTAAGATGACAGCTGCTGCGACAATTGCTGCGATCTCTCCCTACCGCATGATCTGGGTAACATTCCAGAAAGGGGGATTTCATTGTTGGCCTGATGCTTCAGGGGAAAGAAGTTATCTTTCCGCGCGGCACCGACACCTCTTTAAATTTCGAGTGTGGATCCAAGTGTGGCACAGGGATCGAGAAATCGAATTTCATACCTTTCTCGACTGGGTCGAGAGCCTTTATTTTAATAATACGCTGGAGCTTGATGGTCAAAGCTGTGAAACCATCAGCGACAGACTTCATGAAACGATCGCGCATCGATATCCGGATCGAGATGTTTGGATCGACGTCAGCGAGGACGGTGAATGCGGCTCGTTCACCCGCTACGCAGCGTTGGAGCCGCGTTCATGAACGTTTGGCTTTTGGGTATCGAGCCACTGCCGACCCGCTACACTGGGCAATGGGATCACTATCTGCCGCTGCAGCTAAGGGCGGCAGCGGCCCAGCGAGGGCTCAGCGTAAACGTGCACCCCATCAGTGGCGGCGTCGTACCCTCCCGGCCTTCGCCGGGTGCCTTCCTGGACTTTGCTGCCACAAACATCTTCAAGAGCCGGCAGATCGAAGAAGTGGCTCGGCAGTTTCAAGCTGGAACAGTGCAGCCCAACGATGTCTTCGTGATCGCCGATGCGTGGCACCCCGGTGTACATCAAATCCGCTACATGAGCCTGCTCTGCAAGGTGCCCATTCGTATCATAGGTTTGTTCCACGCCGGCTCATGGGACCCCAACGACTTCCTCGGTCGCATCGAGCCCAAAGACTGGGTGCGCCCGATGGAGCACGCTCTGTTCCGTGCCTACGACAAGGCGGTATTCGCAACTCGCGATCATCTGGAGATGTTTTGCTCCGTCATGGAGATCCCCACCGGAGACACTCGCTTGGCTCAGTGCGGCTGGCCCATGGAGTACCTGCCGAACGAACTAGCGCCCTACGCGGGTATCAGAAAGGAAAACATCGTGGTGTTCCCGCACCGCTATGCGGAGGAAAAGCAACCGAAAATTTTTGAGAATCTTGCGGGAGAGTTTCCCTCTTGGAAGTTCGAGATTTGCCAGCACCCAGATCTAACTCCCCTGACCAAGGTGGAGTACCACCGTCTTTTAGCGAGAGCTCGGGTAGTCTTCTCATGCTCCCTACAGGAGACCCTGGGCATTGGCTGTTATGAAGGGGTGCTGGCCGGGGCAGTGCCGGTGGTGCCCGATCGGCTCAGCTATAAAGAGATGTATCCCAGGGAGTTCCGCTACAGCAGGGAATGGACCGCCAGCTTGGAAGAATACTATCAACACAAGCCTGCCTTCCTGGCCTACCTGGGAAAAGTGCTTTCTAGCGCCGCCGGCGATGGGTTCGATCCGCAGCCCTGTCGCCAGCAGCTTCGGCAATTCTTTTCCGGCGAAGCACTGTACAATAGGATTTTCATGTAAATTTGATTGATGGCCGACAAATTGTCGGCCATCCACAAATCTCCAGTGAGCCACTAAGCGCGCAATGTGCCGAGCTTTTCCAATTTATTTCGAGCCTTGGTGGCCTTCATAGCTTCAATACGCTTGCGCTTGTGCGCTTCCGTCTGCTTTACTCCAAGCCGCGCATCGCCGATGGCACGCTTGTGCTTTGCCGAAAGTGGCTTGCCCCGACGAGCAAGGGAGATCTTCCTGCGCGCGTCTGGCGATTGAGTTTCGCCCTTCTGAATATAGAAAAGCTTTTCACTTTCCCATCGCAGTAGGATCTGCGCGGTGTCCCTGTTTAATACGCCGGCGGCCTTGTCGGACTTCTTGCGCCAGCTAAGAACCCAGGCGTACAATTTGTTTTTTTGAAAATTCTTGATTTCATTATTTAGAACAAGCTCCTCTAGTTTGCGCAGACGGTGGATCGACCATAGTGAGATATAATCTTCGAAGGTCAACTCGAAAGAAATGCCATTGGCAGTTTGATATTTATTCGCTTTTTCATACTGAGCGCTCAGCCAAGCCGAAGTTTGTGAGTGCATTTTCTTTTTCCTTTTTGAATACTTCGCAGTATGCGCGGGGCCATCCACTGGCGTCTATATTTATACGACATAAGAAAGAGCATAATATACCAACCTACTGACATTTCCTCATTGGCTAACGACATAAGAAAGAACTATCTCTCTTAAGAGAGATAGCCCGCCCTTAGGTCATTACCCAACGAAGAACTATCAGGCGGTACGAGCGCGCTTCGCCGCACGGCTTTTCGCAGGCTCAAAGCCCTGCGGTTCAGCTGGCTCGTGGTCGGCTCGCGCCTCGTTCTGCTGGCGCTGCCATCAGACGAGGGCTGCTCGTGGCGCCACTTCGCTATCGCTCCGTGGGGCACGCCACGAGCGGACTTCCAGTCTACCCATTTGGTTCTTGGGTTATTGGGCTGGGAAGGTTGTGCCGCGCCGCCCACGTGAGATGCGGTCAGCTAAAAACATGCGAAAATCTAAGAAAATAGAGCGTAAAATCAATGGCTTAGGTAAGCGTCTTGAGTTGCCGCATGCAAACGCACACGGACGACTTTTAAGCTGCAGTGCCCGCTCAATCCGCATCAAATAACGTCTAGGCTTCGTGTCTGACACAAAGCCAGAGCCAGAAGCAATCTTCGGTTGAACGGCAGGGCAATGGCAGTAGCGTCCCGGCATGAGATCCACACGGGATCCAACGGAGACGTAAATGTCGGTGCTCAAAACTCTCAAGCTTAGCAACGCCGCCCCCATCGTCACAGCTGGCGATCCGCTGGCTCGCGCTCGTGACAAGCTGCTGGGCAGCCTGGCCGATCAGCGGGCCTTCGCCAGCGCGGTGGCGGCCGGCGAACTCTACACGCCACCCAAGAACCTCGTTTCCCGTAAAAACGAGGCGGGTGAGCGGGTCAGGGTGGAGGTGAGCCGCCGCATGCGCAAGGGCTGGTTCGAGGACGGCACGGGTACCGTGCATTTCGCAGCCCGCGTGGGCGGCAAGCCGCTGGAGCTAGCCAAGGGCAAGCAGGCGGTGGAGGTGGGCACGCTCGATAAGCTGCCGTCGGTCATCGATACGCTGATCGAGGCGGTTCGCGCGGGGGAGCTGGACTCTCAGATCGCCACCGCCGCCGAGGCACGCGGCCTGATGATGGCGGAGCGGCGCAAGCCCAAGGCAGCTTGATCGCTCCGGAGCGACGGTGAACGGCATGGCTCATCATGCCGTTCAACGCTTCGTCTGCCACGGGTACACGGTCCACCGCACAGACGGCGAAACGCTGCATTTTAGCGGTTTTTATGAGCGTATTCTCAAGAGCTTAGGCGGGCCAATGTCGTCGCCAGCTACTTGCGCGCAGAACGTCAAGATCCAGCGACCGCGCCGCTGCCAACGGCCTTCGCATGCCTCCCGTGGCGACCAATCAGTGCGCGAGGCCCACCGGCTTGTCGACCTCCACGCGGAACCGGATTGCCCGATCGAACGATGGGGCTTTCCGGTATTGCCGATCACGGCGCCACGACGGGGCGCTTTCATCACCCAACAGCCGTGTTTCGAACAAACCCAACCACGTCAGCGGCCGCAGCACCCGGCTCTCGAAAGCAAACCCTGCGAAATCCGCCGGGCCGTAGTCCAGCGCGGGGTCCCAAACCGTACAGCCGCGCATCAGGTCTTCGCGGGCGACCCATTCCGGCGACATGACGGAAAGGCACCACAGCACGATGCCGATGTGGTTCTGCGGCCAGGCCTCCACGGGCACGCGGTCGAAATAGCCGAGGTTGACGCGCCAGAACATCGTCTCGAACAGGCAACGGAACAGATCCGCAGCCTGGTCGTCACGAACAAGCGTTGCACCAGCTTTGGTCACCAGCAGGCGCCGCTGCCGTTTGCGAAGCAGCTTGGCAGTTTGCGCGATGATCCGGGTGGCCTCCACAGGCATCACATCGATCTCGTTGAGCACCTTGTTCATCGAGAGCACCTGGGCCTTGTCATAGCCGGGCCAGGTCATGGCATCGAAAAGCGCGCGAACGTCGGCGCGGCTCAGCGCACCCGTGGCAGTCAGCGTGAGGCCAGCGAGAGCCTGAGCCCGAGCAATCATCAGGCGCGTGGTACCCACCAGTTGCGCGGCCATCGCGTGATCCGCTGTGGCATCGACGGTGATTACCCCCGGCATTCCTCCGGCGGACAGCTCCAGCAGGTCATCCAAGCTGGATCGGGTGAGGAGGCCCCAGACCGGGGGATGGGTGAGTGTGGACATGAGCGAATATGTGCCACCGCCCCAGCGGTTCTGGCCAGGGTTATCAGCCTTGCTCCAGAACGCTCACCCACACGCTTGAAGGGTTCTTGTGCTGCTAGGGCGCTGAACCCGCGCCCCGCCGGTGCTGGGGCTTCCTGGGCGCGGGATGACAGCTGTCGCTGTGAGGGGAGGGGGCATCACTCAGAGTGGGTTTGCCCATCTGATCCTCCAACGACGCGAGCATAAGGAATGATCCGGCTCTGGATCACGAGTACGGCCATTGGCACGCTCGCAGCTTGGTACTCGGGCCTCGATCCATTCGCCCCCTACTTGTACGAGTTCATCATCCTCGGCGTGTTGGTGTTCGGCGCTGGCCTTCTCATCCTCGTGGCGGGCATGATTGGCAGCCCCATCCTCATGCTGCTCGTCGTTGGAGCACTGCCCATGGCGATGGGGTTCAGCGAGCACATACTGCAGCGGGAGATCAAACCCAGCGGAGCCTTCCACCGGTACGGTACCGATGCACCCGTAGGCCTGAAGACCCGGATCGAAGGATCTCACCTCTACGGGCGGATCACCAATCAGCACGCCCGGGACTGGCTACGCCTGGCCATGGTCCGGTGCACGCCGGTGTTCGCGAACGGTACACCCAGCCATCAGGTGCGGGAGATTTCAGTGGGCGCCGGTGGATGGCTGGCACCAGGGGAGGGGGTGGAGCAACCGTTGCTGAGCAGCTCCGGGCTCCTGTGGGAGCCCGGTATGAGCATGCGGCTCACCACCTGCCGCATCGGCTCCGCCGACTTTTATGCCGATCCCGAGTTCAAACCCTCGTTCACCTACGCCAAGGACCGAGACAACCACTACGTGTTCGAGGTCACCAACACGCGGCAGGGTGCCAGCCTCACGCGGGTAAGTTTTTCCTGCTGGGTCCTCAACGCAGCGAGCGGCAGCCAGCCACATAAGCAGGATCTGCGTGTGATCCCATTGTATGCGGACACCACCAGCTACATCGTAACGCCCGGGCAGAGCACCACCCTGTATAATTCAGAGCTTTTTGCCGGTCGCAGCATCACAAGCTGCGCCGTGAAAGAAGTTTCTTGGAACCATTAAGCGGCACGCCTATAACATCGTCACTCCAGATTACCGTAGCCTTTGGGTTAAACTGCACGGAAAAACGGACACGCGCCGTAATCTAGGCAACTGGAAAAATTGACATTGCAAGCTTAATGCTCTAATTAAATAAATATATTTTTGTTACATACCAAGTATCTTAATATCCAAATTTTTTCCGATGCCGGTAGCGTCGGCGCTACTGCACATATCGATTTCTGATTTCAAATTATAATACTGATTTTTTACTACTGAGGTGATGCCACGTATCATTTGAATAAGTATGTATTTCCAAGCCACAGACTCATAATCAGCCTTCGGCAGGGAAATGCCCCTTATCATTGGCCCCGCAACAATTGCCGCACCCCAGAGGTAAGCGACCTCCCAAAACCTGGCACTACTCTTTATACTGGGCACATAGTAATGACTGCGACGCGCAGTTTCGGCAGCCGCGAGCATGAGACTAGCTAATGACTCCATTTCTTTTATAAGGTTCACACGGTCTTTAGGCGTACCGGTGTATTCATACCAGGAAAGAGCATTAGTAAATGGGATACATTGATAATCGTCTTCAGCCTCGAAAACTTCGGCTAAAAGACGAATATTTTGCCGCCACATATCCTTAGCTTCAAGATCAGAGAGCGCGCAGCGATAGAAGATGTTTACATTGCCTCCCTTCCAGGAGGCATCGTAGCCGCAATGCCTTTCAATATGCGCGGCCCCACGAAATGAAAATCTCATATCGCGCTCACCAAAAGTGCTATTTAGCAGAGCCTCTGGATTGAAAAAAATCATATACGCAGTTGATATAACTGCAATTAAGATTAAAAAGGAACGAATTATCATAGATGACCGCCACAAGATAGGTAATGCCGATTTTTGATAAGACGATCACACTCTGATCATTATTAAATTAAAAATATTAATAT
>NZ_VRVF01000084.1:0-18974 GCF_008040045.1 Methylobacterium sp. WL8
ATCAGTCGATGCCGCAGGCTCGCCCGTGATCACGAGGCGACGGCCTCTTCCGCACTCGCCTTCTTCGTCCTGGCAGCAGCCATGATCCTCGTCAGACGCCTGGCACGAGCGTTATGAAACGGGGTCTAAAAACGAAAAAGGCCGCCCCGGTCGGGGGCGGCCTCGCGGTCCGATCCGGGATGCCGGACCGAAGGGCTTACTTGATCTTCGACTCCTTGAAGTCGACGTGCTTACGCACGACCGGGTCGTACTTGCGCTGCGTCAGCTTCTCGGTCTGCGTGCGGGAGTTCTTCTTGGTGACGTAGAAGTAGCCCGTGTCGGCGGTGGAGACGAGCTTGATCTTGACGGTGACGGCCTTGGCCATGGCGGCGCTCCTGGTGCTTGCGGCATTCCGCATGCGCGAAACGCAAAAGGGCCGGGCGTGGCCGGCCGAATACCGGCGGGTGAATGCCCGATCGGGCCGGACGCGTCAAGGTGGGGATCCGCTTGGGCGCCCCGCAGCCTTGAGCTCTACAGCACCGTGCGCTCGCGCCGTCCGTGGCGTTCGGCGTGGAACGGGATTTGGCGATAGGGCGCGAAGTCGACCGCGACCTGCGCCTCCAGCTCGTCGAGGATCATGCCGGTGATGGTCGGCAGGTCGAGTTTTCGCGCAGCCGCGAAGGTGAACCAGGCGAGCTCCGTGAATTCGGAAGTGTCCGAGACCCGGCCCGGCTCCTCGGCGGCCACCGCGCGGCGGTCGACCGTGAAGAAGCGGGTGTCGAAGCGGCGCACGCGCTTGGGCGGGGTGATCGCCCGGGCGACGAAGTGCAGGGCCTCGAGGTCCGGCAGCACGCCATGTGTCGCGAAGGCCTCCCAGCCGGCGGGCACGTCCTCGGGCGGGCCGTATTCGCGGGTGCCGACGAGCAGGCCGGTCTCCTCGAAGGTCTCGCGGATGGCGGCGAGCGCGAGCGCGCGGCCGAGATGGTGGGGGGGGCGCGTCACCTGACGGGTCAGGGCGGCCTCGGCGTAGTCCGGCAGGGCGCCGGCCACCGGCATGCGCTTGTCGCCCGGCTCGATCCGGCCGCCGGGAAACACGAACTTGCCCGGCATGAAGGCGAGGCCGGCGTTGCGGCGGCCCATCAGCACCTTCGCCGCGCGCGCGCGGCGATCCAGCACGATCAGCGTGGCGGCGTCGCGCGGGCGCAACGCCGCGGATGGTTTCGGCTTAGGGCCGGAAGAGGGGGGACGCGCCGTCGAGGCCGGGTCGGTCAAGGTGCGCGTCCTCCAGCCCCGCTTCGGGCTTGGCTCCCGGTAGCGTGGCGAAGCCGTGCATGCCAAGGGCGTATTGCAGCCCGACCACCGCGCCCTTCACCGGCTGGAGCAACCCGAGCGCCATCGCCAGCGTCACCACCGGCCAGACGCTGAGCGAGACCCAGAGCGGCACGTCGTAGTTCAGCTCCGATTCGAGGATCAGGTAGCCGATCACGTGGGCGACCACGAAGATCACCAGATAGGGCGGCAGGTCGTCGGCGCGGTGGTGGTGCATCTCGAGCCCGCAGGCGTCGCATTCGGGCCGGACCTTGAGGTAGCGCCCGAAGATCCGGCCTTCGCCACAATGCGGGCAGCGGCCGACGAAGCCCCGCGCCATCGAACGGACCAGGCCGGTGCGGGTGGAGGGCTCGCTCATCATGCCGTCACCATACACCCGGCCGTGTCACCGGCGCGAGCCGCGGTGACGCGTACCCGTGTTGCGGATGCCGGCGGGGCGACCGCTCGGGGCGGCCTTGAAGGCGCGGCCGCCGGGCGCCTTGGTGCCGGCGGACTTGGTGCCCGCCCGCGTGCGCCCGTCCGACAACAGCTCGAACCGCAGCGCGCCGGCGACCGGGGCGGCCTCCACCAGCCTCACCTCGACCTTGTCGCCCAGCCGGAAGGTCTCGCCGGTGCGCTCGCCGACCAGGGCGTGGCGGCCTTCCTCGTGGCGGAAGTAGTCGGCGCCCAGCGTCGATATCGGCACGAAGCCGTCGGCGCCGGTGTCGGCCAGCTTGATGAACAGGCCGGCCCGCGTCACGCCGGCGATCTGGCCGTGGAAGCTCGCGCCGACCCGGTCGGCGAGGTGGTGGGCGATCAGCCGGTCGATGGTCTCGCGCTCGGCCGCCATGGCGCGGCGCTCGGCCGCCGAGATCTGCTCGCCGACCTGTGCGAGGTCGGCCGCCGTCACGTCCGGCGAGAGCCCGTCCGAGCCCATGCGCCCCGCCGTGATCAGCGCCCGGTGGACGACGAGGTCGGCGTAACGCCGGATCGGCGAGGTGAAGTGGGCGTAGCGGCGCAGGTTCAGCCCGAAATGCCCGAGGTTCTCGGACGCGTAGACGGCCTGGGCCTGGCTGCGCAGCACCACCTCGTTGATGAACAGCGCGTGCTCGGTCTCGGCCACCGCCCCCAGGATGCGGTTGAACAACGCCGGGCGCAGCGCGCCCTCCTTCGGCAGCTTGACGCCGACGGAGGCGAGCACTTCGCCCAGAGCCCGCATCTTCTCGATCGCCGGCTCGTCGTGCACCCGGTAGATCAGCACCTGACGTGCCGACTCCAGGGTCTCAGCCGCCGCGACGTTGGCCTGGATCATGAATTCTTCGATGAGGCGATGCGCGTCGAGGCGCTCCGGCACGATCACCCGGTCGACCGCCCCGTCGGCGGTGAGCAGCACCTTGCGCTCCGGCAGGTCGAGGGCCAGCGGCCCGCGCCTGTCGCGCGCTTCCTTCAACGCGGCGTAGGCGGCCCAGAGCGGGCGGAGCGCCCCATCGAGCAGCGCGTTGGCCGCGTCGTCGCCGTGCCCGTCGATCGCTGCCTGCGCCTGCGCGTAGGAAAGCTTTGCGCGCGAGCGCATCATCACCCGGTGGAAACTGTGCTTCCGCTTGGTCCCGTCGGCGGCGACCACCATCCGCACCGCGAGCGCCGGGCGGTCCTCGCCCTCGCGCAAGCTGCACAGGTCGTTGGAGATGCGCTCAGGGAGCATCGGCACGACGCGATCGGGGAAGTAGACCGAGTTGCCGCGCTCCAGCGCCTCGCGGTCGAGGCTGGTGCCGGGGCGGACGTAGGCCGCCACATCCGCGATCGCCACCGTGACGACGAAGCCGCCGGGGTTGCCCGCGTCGTCGTCGGCCTCCGCCATCACGGCGTCGTCGTGGTCCTTGGCGTCCGGCGGGTCGATGGTCAGCAGCGGCCGGTCGCGCCAATCCTCGCGGCCCTTCATCGTGGCGGGCTTGGCCGCATCCGCTTCCGCCAGCGTCGCCTCCGCGAACACGTGCGGGATGTGGTGGAGGTGCAGCGCGATCAGGCTCACCGCCTTCTCGGAGCCCAGCGAGCCGAGGCGCTCGCGCACCCGGCCGCGCGGGAGGCCGAAGCGGGTCTCGCGCTCCAGCGTCACGCTGACGAGGTCGCCCTCGCGGGCCTCGCCCTCCTCGCCGGGCGGGATCAGGATCTCGCGCCCCTGCGCGCGCTTCTCCACGGGCACGATGCGGCCGCCCTGGGCGCCCTCGCGGAACACGCCGATGATCTCGGCCTTGTTCTTGCCGATCACCTTGACGACGCGGCCGGTGTAGCGCCCGTCGGCGCCGTCCGGCTCGACCTTCAGCAGGGCGCGGTCGCCGATGCCGGCGGTCAGCCCCCTCGGCTTGCGGCCGCCGCGCGGGGCGTGGAGCACGATGGTCGGCGGCTTGCCCTTGCCCGCATCCCACTCGGCGGGGAAGGCCAGGAAGTCGCCGTTGCGGTCGCGCGAGCGGATGTCGGCCAGCACCACCGGCGGCAGGCGCCCGGCCTTCGACAGGCCGCCGCGCCCGCGGGCGATGTCGCCGTCCTCCTCGATCTCCTTGAGGATGCGCTTCAGCCCGATCTTGTCGGCGCCCTTGATGCCGAAGGCCTGCGCGATCTCGCGTTTGCCGACCGTGTCCGTCGCCTGCGCGATGAACGCGACGATCTGCTCGCGCGAGGGCAGGGAGGGTTCACCCGCCTGGGTGTCGATGCGTCTGGCCAAAGGCTTTGGGCTCGCTCGCGCCGCGCGCGGCGACGGTTCTGTTCGGGGATCGCGATCGAGGACCGCGCTTGTCATCCCCAACATGGTGCTGCGCCCGATCCGGAGCAACATCGGCGCGGCCCGCCCTCAACAGGCGTCGGCCGCCGACGCCGGCCCTCAGCCGGTCGAGGCCGACTTGCGGATCGTCTCGACGGCGGAATCCACGTCGAAGCCGGGGGCGGTGAGGTCGTCGAGGGCGAACGGCGCGGCGCGCGGCAGGGTCAGGTTGACCTGGCCCTCGGCGTCGCGGAACTCCGGCGCCTCGGCCGCCTGGATCGCCAGCGTCCAGGCGCCGTCCACGCGCACCGAGGCGGCGTCGGGCGGGTCGGCCGCCAGCGCCGCGAGCTTGGCCCGCGCCGCGTCGCGGCAGGCGAGGCTCGTGCGGTCGTCGGAGATCAGCGCCGCCTTGATCAGCTCGGCCAGGGCGTCCCGGACCCGCTCCACGCTCTCGTTCATGCCTTTGCCCGCCTCGCGACCGCCACTCGGCTGGAGCCATGGCAATCGCGGTGCCAGCCGGGGCTCAGTACGGCGTGCCCTTCTGCCGCTGGGCCTTCAGCGCCTCGGCGTACCAGGTCAGCTCGTCGAGGAACCGGCCCGCGGCCTTGGGGAGCCAGGGCTCGGCGGCCGTGCCGGCCTCGTCGAGCGCCTTGCCGACCCGCGGCACCGGCAGCAGCGAGGGGATGCTCGGCATGCCGAGCTCGGCCAGCATCGCCCGGAGCTGCATCGCCGCGCGGACGCCGCCGTACTGCCCGGCCGAGTAGCAGCAGATCGCCGAGGGCCGCCAGAAATACTCCTCCAGGAAGTGGTCGAGGGTGTTCGACAGGGCCGGCGGCACCGAATGGTTGTACTCGGCCGAGACCACCACGAAGGCGTCGGCACGGCGGTAGAGCTCCGCCAGCGCCTCGAGCTTCGGCGGCGCCTCGCCCTTCGGGTGCTCCTTGTACATCCGGTCGAGCAGCGGCAGCTGCAGCGCGGCGGGGTCGACCAGTGGCGCCTCCCAGCCGCGCGCCTCCAGCTGCACGATCAGGAAGCGCGCGACGCGAAGGCCCTGCCGGTCGGAGCGGACCGAGCCGAGGATCACGGGGCAGACGAGGGCCATCGGGACGGTCTCCTGCTGGATGCGCCGGCTAGCAGCCGCCGCCGAAGCCTCAGGATAGCACGCGCAGGCCGCCGGGCGTCGCGATCTCGGCGCGGTAGCCGAAGGCCCCGGCCCGGACCGCCGGCGCGTCCGCGAGGTCGAGCGTCCGGTACAGCGCGGCGATCCGGTCGGGGTCGGGGTGCGTGAGCGTCAGGCCGGCGAGCCGGCAGCCGAGGTCGGGCATCGCGGCGGCCGGGTGCGGCCCGTCGCCCCACGTCATCGGGCAGGGCAGGGCGCCGTCCTCGGGCCAGGCGCCGTCGGGGCGGACGGCGAAGCGCCAGGTCAGGGCGCAACGGGTCATCCTGGCGGCCTTCCCGAACCGTTCGCCGTGGGCGCCGAGCAGGCGATCGAGATCGTCCGTGCGGGCGACGAAGCCGCGCAGCCGCCGGCCGGACTCCCAGTCCGCTCGCACCCGCCCCGGGTCGCTCAGGCCGAACCAGCGGGCGTGGGGCGGGGCCGCCGCCTCGGGATCGATGGCGATCACTTCCAGGAACAGGGCCTCGCCGAGCCGCAGGAGGTGGTTTCGGGTGCCCATCTCGCGGTGGCGCCCGCCCTCCGGCATGTCGATCCCGAGGCCGTCGCGAACATACGCCACGCCCGCGGCGAGATCCGGTGCGACGATGGCAAGGTGGTCGAGGGTGAGCATGGATCGATCCCTATCACCAACGGCGTTCGCTGGTTCCGAACGGCCCTGTCGGTTCCCGAGCCGGGCGTCACAGTCTGTCCCGCACCCGTTTGAGGAAAGCTCTCAGCTCGGCGCCGTCATAAAACACAAAATCGGCGGACGAAGACCACCATAGTTTTCTCAGTTCTTCATCTGAAAATTCATTCCCGATAAAAAATTCGAGCTGCTCCTTCAGCCTTGCGCGTTTTTCCTTGTCTTTGAAGGGCGATAAGACGGTTCTGATCAGTTCATCTTCGCTCGATACGTCATCAAGAAGATATTGATAGAACTGTAGGCTGAATTCAAGGAATTCTAATGGGAATTTCATTTCGAGCGGCTTGCATATGATAAAAGCTGAGCCAAAATCAGAGCCGATCGCGCGCTCTTCTCAGTAACTCGCGTAGCCCTGCGCTATCATGAAACACAGTGTCTGCGGAAGACGACCACCAGATTTTCTGTAGCTCCTTGTCGTCGACATGATCCTGCGTGATCGCATCGAGATACGAACGCAAGCATGCGCGTTGTTGCGTGTCTGAAAATGGGGGACAAGACCGAGTCAATTAATTCTTCTTCCGTTTCAACATCATCTAATATGCCAGAGTAAAACTGAAGTGAGAATTTTTTAAATTCAGGGGGTTGTTGTATGTCAATCTCCATCACTTCGTGAATGTGATGTTCGGACGCGGAATCCACGCGCCGAATTTGGGGTGTGAATTATATAAAAACCAGAGCTTCAATTATGCCTGACATAAACAGAGCCTCATCTGTTGCTATAAGCCTCAGCGTTCGCTGACTCCCGACCGCTCTGGCGGGTTCCAAAGTAGGGGTTACAGCCTATCCCGCACCCGTTTGAGAAAAATTCTCAGCTCGGCACCGTCGTAAAATACAATATCGGCGGACGAAGACCACCATAAATTCTTTAGTTCATCATTTGAAAAATTATCTGAGGTAACCAGACTGAGATAATCTCTCAGCCTTGCGCGTTTTGCCTCATCTTTCAAGGGCGATAAAACAGTACTGATTAATTCCTCTTGGCTCGATACGTCATCAAGAATATCCTGATAGAATTGCAGGCTAAGCTCACGAAATTCCGCAGATAATTTCATTTCAATCACCTTCTGTTAAAAGGTATGCTGTCCGGATACGAAATCCACGAGGGGAAGTAGGGTCATGTCTCAACTCAACGCCGACGCTACGCGTGTCGCGCATATAAACGACGCCCTCGTTTGTGCTATAGGCCTCTCTCCCAGTGTTGCGATCGAATGATTTTTCTATGAACTTACGATCGTCGATACCGGAAGCGACGCGATCGACGGCTTCCTTATTTGATTCTATTGTTTGATTGACAAAATTATTTGCGGATTCGATCGACTCGAAGCTCCCGTCTCGCCTCATCCCTCCGTTTGCGAGCAATGAGCGCCACTGAGATTTTCGCACGCGCTCGAACAATTCGTCATCGGACTTGCCGATATGCCTGCCAAGCGTGTGGCCGCCGCGCCCCTCCTCCGCTCTGAGATCGCCTTTGTACCGTTGATCATCTTCGCTGCCGACGAGGATGAGACGTGCATCGTCACCCGTCGTAAAGCCTTCGGCGCCGTCCTCACGCGTCCACCAGCCACCGTCCGGTCGGCCGGCCGGCACCCGCAATTGGCCCGGGTTGTAGGCGTGAAGAACGAGGCCGAGCCGAAGCAGCTTCGCCTCGATTCGCAAAGCCGCCAAAAGCCACCGCGACCGCGTGACGACGATCTCATGCGCGACCATGGATCACTCCGCTCGTGGACGGGGCGTCATAGGCTAATAGTCTTAATATGTCAGGAATGTTCTTGATTTGTTCGTGGCGCAGTCAAGCCCGGGCGACAAGCGTTTCCCTTCGCTTCCCACCACGCGCGGCCGGGCGCCGTGCCCGGCCCCGCCCACGTCCCGGCGATTCGTCGTGCCCGAACGCGACCGGGTGCGGGGGCATCCCGTCGCGCAGCACCTCGGCCGTCGTCGACGCGATGACCGAATCGATCCGGTCGTCCATCAAGACGCCTCCGGCTTCGAGGAGGGCGCGGACAGGGGCGACGCCCTCCGCGAGGATCGGCGCGACGATCGCCCTGTGGTCGAACGCGAGCACGGCCCCTCCTCGGGCCCGGCGGCGCTCAGGCGGCTGCGGCGATCCGGTCTTCGCCTTGCGGCTGCGGCAGCGCAAAGCCGGCCTCGAACGCGGCGATCGCGGCCGCCGGCATCGGCTTCTGGAACAGGTAGCCCTGCATGTAGCGGCAGCCGGCGGCGCGCAGATGGAGCATCTGCGCCTCGGTCTCGACGCCCTCGACCACGCAGAGCAGGCGGAGGTTGCGCGCGAGGTCGAGGATCGAGTGGATGATGTTGCGCGAGGCGGCGTCGCTGCAGATGTCGGTGACGAAGCTGCGGTCGATCTTCAATTCGCTGATCGGCAGGCGGTGGACGTAGCCGAGGCTGGAATAGCCGGTGCCGAAATCGTCGAGCGCGATGCCGACGCCGAGCGCCCGCAGGGCGCCGAGCGAGCGGCCGGCGTCGACGAGGTCGCGCATCAGGCCGGTCTCGGTGACCTCGAACACGATGCGCTCGGGCACGATGCCGCTTTCCGCGATCAGGGCGGTGATCGTCGCGATGCCCTCGGCGGCGGCGAGGTCGTAGGCCGAGAGGTTGAAGGACAGGGCCACGTGCTCGGGCCAGGACGCCATCGCCGCAAGCGCCTTGCGGAGCAGCGCCAGGCTGAGGTCGTGGATCAGCCCGGTGCGCTCGGCCACCACGATGAAGTCGACCGGCGACACCGAGCCGAGGGTCGGGCTGTTCCAGCGCGCCAGCGCCTCGTAGGCCTGGACCCGCCCGGCGACGACGTCGACGATCGGCTGGAACAGCAGGTGGAACTCGGCCGC
The DNA here is from genome assembly GCF_008040045.1 of Methylobacterium sp. WL8. Classification (NCBI taxonomy): domain Bacteria; kingdom Pseudomonadati; phylum Pseudomonadota; class Alphaproteobacteria; order Hyphomicrobiales; family Methylobacteriaceae; genus Methylobacterium; species Methylobacterium sp. WL8. Next base: position 8,748 of record NZ_VRVF01000084.1, read on the forward strand.
GAGGTCGGCCCGGCGCAGCGCCTGCTCGACCTGAGCCTGCCGGTGCATCCGGTTCTCGTGCTCGAACGCGAAGCAGGCCGCGGTGCCCGGCGCGTGGGTCTTGGCATGGTAGAGCGTGTGGTCGGCCCGCTCGACGAGCATCTCCGCGGTCCGCGCGGTTTCGGGGAAGCACGCGAAGCCGATCGAGGCGCCGATCCGCGCGGTGGTGTCGCGCAGGGCATAGGGCTGCTTCAGGATCGTGCACAGGGTCCGGCCGAGGGTGTCGAGGTCCGGCCAGCCGTGCAGGATCAGGCCGAACTCGTCGCCGCCGAGGCGCGCCACCACGCCCGCCGCGCCGACGGCGTCCTGGAGCCGGCGGCCGACCTCGCACAGCACCGCGTCGCCGGCTAGGTGGCCGAGGGTGTCGTTGACCGGCTTGAACCCGTCGAGGTCGATCAGGCCGATCGCGAAGCGCGTCTCCGCCGTGCCGGCGGCCGCGATGGCCTGCTCGAGCTCGGCGAAGAAGGAGCGCCGGTTCGGCAGGCCGGTCAGCGGGTCGGTGTGGGCGAGCGCGTGGTTCTCCCCGGTCAGCCGGGTGAGGCGGCGGAAGTCGCGGTAGTAGACCGACTGCATGAACAGCAACACCACGACGACGCCGACGTAGTTGAGCGCGGCCGCCCGGACCACGGGCGCGCCGATCACCAGGAAGTACGCCGAAGCCGGCACCGCGAGCGCCGAGACGATCAGCGTCGCCGTGCGCAGGTGCGTCAGGCAGGAGATGCACGCGATCATCGTGATGCTGAGGAAGTACAGCACGTGCAGGTTTGTGGCGGCGTCGCCGTACCGGGTCAGCAGGATGGCCTAGATCGCAAACCCGGAGCCGAGGATCGCCGCGAGCCGGTTGGTGCCCCTGAGACGGCGCAACGCCTCCTCGGGGCCGATGGCGTGATGGTTCGTGCGGCTCCAGATCAGGACGCGGCCGGCGCAGACCGACAGCAGGACCGCCAGCGGCAGGATCGTCAGCCCGTCCGGCGCCACGCCGTAATGGGTGTAGGCCACCCCCATGGCGTCCAGGCTCAGGATCGTATGCAGGATCGGCACCTGGCGCGACAGGGCCCGCGCCTGCGCGACGAGCACGTTCGGCTCGTCGTCGGGGACCCTGAAGAGCCGGCGCACGCTGTTTGAGACTGTCATCGCCAGCGCCGTGGCTCGGTTCTGTTGCATCTGCAACGGAGATAGACATCAACAAATGCTAAATATTGGATAATCAGCCAAGGGAATCGTCCGTTGGTCGGTTGAACCGTCGGGTTGAAAAGCAATCGTGGGTTAAAAATACCATCATCGGTGGCGACGTTCAGAGTCGGCCGCCGGCGCCGGCCCGGAATGCACGCGAACTGCGATCGGCGACGGAAGCCTCGGTCGGCGAAAACCGATCCTGCGCGATGGGGAGGTCGATGTCGGCATCCGCCTGCGTCCACAGCCGCCCCGCCTTCGCGTCGGATGCGTGGCGCGTGCGACCGTCCCGTCGGCGCGGCGTCGTCGCCCGGTCAGCCTCTGCGCCGACCGGACCGGTCGTGCCCGCGCCAGGACGGCCGGCTCCGCGGCTGAAGCAGCCGGTTGCGCGCCTGCTTCAGGATGATGCGCAGGCCGCCATCGGAAAACCAGTCATCGGTCGGCGTCGCGTTCCACAGGCGCAGCAGTTCGGCGTCGGAGACGTCGTCGCGCGTGATCCTGTCGAGGAACTCGCGCAGGCGGATCCGGTCCTGGCCGGTGAACGGATCGAGCACGATGGCCCAGATCTCGTCCTCCGTCTTACCCCTCACGTCGAGGTCCTGGTGGAAACCCAGGTCGAACTGGTAGAATTCGGGCGTCGGTTCGAGGCGCGGTTTCGCCATGGCGTCTCCCCCCTTACCGTTTGCGGCGTCCGCCCCCGATCCGTCAGATCCGGTCGCGTGCGCCGGCCAGGAACGCGCGCAGGCCCTGCGCGGTGAAGAAGTAGATGTCGGCGTCCGTCTCCTTCCACAGCCGCTCCAGCGACGCGTCCGACGCCTCGCGGAGGGCGCGGTCGAGGAACTGCCGCAACCGGACGCGCTCCTCACCACGAAAATCTCTGAGACCGAAATCGTACATCTCGTCGAGCGTCGGCGCGATGCGATCGATGTCCTGGATGTACCAACGGGCAAAGGTGAGGAATTCCGGGGACGCCTGCATGTCAATCTCCGTCATTGCGTGGATAGGCGGTATGGATGCGATACACACGGGAACTGCCCGGATCGTGGACGATATACATTCCGACACCGTAGGTCGTGCGCAGATACGGCTCGATTTGCCCCGCCGTGTAGGCTTCCCGCCCGGTTCTGTATCCGAAGCGAGAGGTCAGGAATGCACGGCTCTTTTTACCGGATGCGACATCATCGACCTCCGCAGCATTCTGTTCCAGGGTCCGATTGACGTAATCGTTCGCAGACTCCACGGATTCGAACGAGCCATCTCGGCGCATGCCATAGTCGACGACCGGGAACGTCCTTCTGCTGGCCAGGACGCGACCCATCATCTCCGCATCCGTCTTGCCGACATGCTCGCGAAGCGTATGTCCGCCGCGCGCCTCTTCTTCGGAGAGCACGACCGTGTACCGGCGGTCGGCATCATCCGAGACATGGACGATCCGCGCATCGTCGTCGGAACCATGCCCGTTGCCGGCATCGCCATCCGTCCATTGGCCGCCGTTCGGGTTCCCGGCCGGCACGCGGGGTTGGTCGGCGTGATACGCACGCAGCGACAGACGCAACCGCAGGAAGGCGACCTCCACGCGGTACGAGGCGATCAGCCACCTCGCCCGCAAAAGGCCCGTCGCGCCTGACGCCATGGAATGCACCCCTCGGATCTGCCTACAGTCCTATAAAGGAATTTTATCCGTAAAACAAGGGTGTCATCGCGGCCTTCAAACGCGAAGCGCCGGAACCTCGGCGAGGCTCCGGCGCTGGGTGGTGGGTCGTCGGGGGAGCGGGCGTCGCGCCCGCCCCGGCCTCAGAGCGAGTAGTACATCGTGAACTCGACCGGGTGCGGGGTCATCTCGTAGCGCATGACCTCCTCCATCTTCAGCGCGATGAACGAATCGATCTGGTCGTCGGTGAAGACGTCGCCGGCCTTGAGGAAGGCGCGGTCGCGGTCGAGGTTCTGCAGCGCCTCGCGCAAGGAGCCGCAGACGGTGGGGATCTTCTTCAGCTCGCGCGGCGGCAGGTCGTAGAGGTCCTTGTCCATCGCCGCGCCCGGATCGATCTTGTTGAGGATGCCGTCGAGCCCCGCCATCAGCAGCGCCGAGAAGGCGAGGTAGGGGTTGGCCATCGGGTCGGGGAAGCGGACCTCGACGCGCTTGGCCTTCGGGCTCTTCGTCCACGGGATGCGGCAGGAGGCCGAGCGGTTGCGCGCCGAGTAGGCGAGCAGCACGGGGGCCTCGTAGCCCGGCACCAGACGCTTGTAGGAGTTGGTGGACGGGTTGGTGAAGGCGTTCAAGGCCTTCGCGTGCTTGATGATGCCGCCGATGTACCAGAGGCATTCCTGGCTGAGGCCCGCGTACTTGTCGCCGGCGAAGACCGGCTTGCCGTCCTTCCAGATCGACTGGTGCACGTGCATGCCCGAGCCGTTGTCGCCGAAGACGGGTTTTGGCATGAACGTCGCGGTCTTGCCGAAGCTCTGCGCCACGTTGTGGATGCAGTACTTGTAGATCTGCATGTGGTCGGCCAACAACGTCAGCGTATCGAACTTCATGCCGAGCTCGTGCTGGGCGCTCGCCACCTCGTGGTGGTGCTTCTCCACCTTCACGCCCATGCCCTGCATCGCAGCCAGCATCTCGCCGCGCATGTCCTGGGCCGAATCCTGCGGCGGCACCGGGAAGTAGCCGCCCTTGGTGGCGACGCGGTGGCCGAGGTTGCCGCCCTCGTAGTCGGTGAAACCGTTGGTCGGCAACTCGGTCGAATCGAGCTGGAAGCCGGTGTGGTACGGGTCGGCGCCGAACTTCACGTCGTCGAACACGAAGAACTCGGCTTCGGGGCCGACGTAGATCGTGTCGCCGATGCCGGTGGACTTGAGGTAGGCCTCGGCGAGCTTGGCGGTGCCGCGCGGGTCGCGGGCGTAGGGCGCGCCGGTCGAGGGCTCGAGCACGTCGCAGACGATGACCATGGTCGCCGCCGAGAAGAACGGGTCCATCGTGGCGGTCGAGGGGTCCGGCATCAGCAGCATGTCGGACTCGTTGATCGCCTTCCAGCCGGCGATCGACGAGCCGTCGAACATCGTGCCTTCCTCGAAGATCTCGTCGTCGATCAGGCTGACGTCGAAGGTGACGTGCTGCCACTTGCCGCGCGGGTCCGTGAACCGGAAGTCCACGTACTTCACGTCGTTGTCCCGGATGGTCTTCAGCACCTCGGCCGCTGTCGTCATCTTGGGCGTCCTCCTCAGATTCGTGGGCCGCCGCACTTGAGCCGCGCGCCGGACGTGCGCTGCATACAGCCCGGGACGCGCCCGTGCCAACCGAAGCGACCGGAAATCTTCTCCGCGCGCCGGCCTGCGCGTTCCTGGTCGACTGGGCGCCATCAGCGCCTCGTGCGTCATCGGACCGAGCGGTTCGGTTCCCCTGGAAAGGGATGTTCACACGGAGTTGATCGCCAGGGTAGCGCGTGAGCGGGAACCGGCGGTGAAGTGGCATTTCGCTGGCACGGTCCCTGCTAGCGGGGTCTCGGTCGTCGGAGGCCACGGAGCGGCTGCGTTTCCCCGGACTTCGCATCGTTAAACGGACGAGAGACTCGGAATGACGAAATACAAACTCGAGTATTTGTGGCTCGACGGGTACACGCCGGTCCCGAACCTTCGCGGCAAGACCCAGGTCAAGGACTTCGACGGCTTCCCGACCCTCGAGCAGCTTCCGCTCTGGGGCTTCGATGGCTCGTCGACCATGCAGGCTGAGGGCGGCTCGTCCGACTGCATGCTCAAGCCCGTGCGCCACTTCCCCGATTCCACGCGCAAGAACGGCGTGCTGGTGATGTGCGAAGTGATGATGCCGGACGGCAAGACCCCGCACCCGTCGAACAAGCGCGCCACCATCCACGACGACCCGGGCGCCTGGTTCGGCTTCGAGCAGGAATACTTCTTCTACAAGGACGGCCGCCCGCTCGGCTTCCCCGCCGCCGGCTACCCGGCGCCCCAGGGCCCGTACTATTGCGGCGCCGGCTATTCGGCGGTCGGCGACGTCGCGCGCAAGATCGTCGACGAGCATCTCGACCTCTGCCTCGATGCCGGCATCAACCACGAGGGCATCAACGCCGAGGTGGCCAAGGGCCAGTGGGAGTTCCAGATTTTCGGGAAGGGCTCGAAGAAGGCCGCCGACGAGATGTGGGTCGCCCGCTACCTGCTCGAGCGCCTGTGCGAGACCTACGGCATCGACGTCGAGTACCATTGCAAGCCGCTCGGCGACACCGACTGGAACGGCTCGGGCATGCACGCCAACTTCTCGACCACCTACCTCCGGGAGACCGGCGGCAAGGACTACTTCGAGAAGCTGATGGCGGCGTTCGGCGGCGCGATCGAGGATCACATCGCGGTCTACGGTCCCGACAACCACCTGCGCCTCACCGGCAAGCATGAGACGGCGCCCTGGAACAAGTTCTCCTACGGCGTGGCCGACCGCGGCGCCTCGATCCGCGTGCCGCACTCCTTCGTGAACAACGACTACAAGGGTTACCTGGAAGACCGCCGCCCCAACAGCCAGGGGGACCCCTACCAGATCGCCTCGCAGATCCTGAAGACGGTCGAGTCGGTTCCGACCACCTGATCGGCATCGCGAGGATTTCGGATCGTCAGCGGCGCGGACCTTCGGGTCCGCGCCGTTTTTTTGTTTCTTGTCCTTCCCACCCTCTCCCTCAAAGGGGGGGAAGGAAGGGATCAGGCTCCGAAGATCGACCAGCCCATGCGCTTGGTCAGGCTCTCCAGGGCGATGCGGCCGAGATGGGAGTTGCCGGATTCATCGAGGCCCGGCGACCAGACCGCGATCGAGGCGCGCCCCGGGGCGATCGCCAGGATGCCGCCGCCGACGCCGCTCTTGCCCGGCAGGCCGACCCGGTAGGCGAACTCGCCCGAGCCATCGTAGTGGCCGCAGGTCAGCATCACCGCGTTGATGCGGCGGGCGCGCTCCGGTGGGATCACGGACAGGCCGGTGGCGGGGTTCCGCCCGGAATGGGCGAGGAACCGCCCGGCGGTGGCGAGCTGCCGGCACGACATGCTGATCGCGCAGTGATGGAAGTAGACGCCGAGGGTGTAGTCGACCGGGTTCTCGACCACGCCGAACGACTTCATGTAGTTGGCGAGCGCCACGTTTCGGAAGCCGGTGCGCTTCTCGGAGGCCGCCACCGCCTCGTCGATGGCGATGGTCGGGTCGTTGGCAAGCGCCTGCATGAAGCGCAGGATTTCGCCCAGGGCTTCGCGCGGCTGGTGGCCGGAGAGGATCACGTCGGTCACCGCGATGGCGCCGGCGTTGATGAAGGGGTTGCGGGGCACACCCTGCTCGCGTTCGAGCTGGACGATGGAGTTGAACGGGCTGCCGGATGGCTCGCGCCCGACCCGCTTCCACAGGGCGTCGCCGACCATGCCGAGCGCCAGCGTCAGGGTGAAGACCTTCGACACGCTCTGGATCGAGAACGGCGTCTCGCTGTCGCCGGCCGCCGCGATGGTGCCGTCGGCATCGATCACCACCAGGCCGAAGCCCTGCGGGTCGACGCGGGCGAGCTCGGGGATGTAGCGCGCGACCGTGCCCCGGTCAGAGCGCTGCCGCATCTCGTAGGCGATCTCCTCGACCACGCTGCGCAGGTGCGGGGCGAGGCTCACGCTCGCTCGCCGGGGCCGCCGTCAGATCGCGTCCGGGCCGGTCTCGCCGGTGCGGATTCGGATCGCCTCCTCAATGGTCGAGACGAAGATCTTGCCGTCGCCAATGCGGCCGGTCTGGGCCGACTTGCGGATCGCCTCGACGGCACCCTCCACGAGCGCGTCGGAGAGCACGATCTCGAGCTTCACCTTGGGCAGGAAGTCGACGACGTATTCCGCGCCGCGATACAGCTCGGTGTGGCCCTTCTGGCGGCCGAAGCCCTTCGCCTCGATCACGGTGATGCCCTGGAGGCCGACCTCCTGGAGGGCCTCCTTCACCTCGTCGAGCTTGAAGGGCTTGATGATCGCTTCGATCTTCTTCATGCCGGACGGCCCAACCTGCGCTTGACGATGCTGAATTTCTACCACTCCCCCGGTCCGGCCGCCACGCCGTTTTCAACCGGCATCGGTCGAAACTGCCTCTTCGACTTGCATGAACTGCAAATCGTTTGTGCATTTTTCGACTGGCGGCCGATTGTTTGAGCAGTGTCTGGGTGGCGCGCGGGCAGCAAACGTTCGAACTTTTGGGGATCGATACGATGGATGGGGCACGGCTGATGACGGTCGCGGCGATGGCGGCCGTGGACGCGGCGGCCATCGCCGGCGGCACCCCGGGCATCGCGCTGATGCGTGCGGCCGGCGCCGCGGTGGCCGAGCGCGCCCGCACACACCTTCCCATGGGCGGACGCGTGCTCGTCCTGTGCGGACCCGGCAACAACGGCGGTGACGGGTTCGTCGCCGCGCGCCTCCTCGCTGAAGCCGGGTACGGCGTCGACCTCGCCCTCCTCGGCCCGCGCGAGGCCCTGTCCGGCGATGCGGCGCTCGCTGCCGTGGAGTGGGCCGGGGCGGTGCTCGGCCTCGCCGAAGCCGACCCGACGCGGGCCGACCTCGTGATCGACGCGCTGTTCGGCGCCGGCCTGTCGCGCGACCTCGACGGGCCCGCCCGCCTCGCCCTCGAAGGGGTCCGGGATTCCGGGCGGCCGGTGCTTGCGGTCGACGTGCCGAGCGGGATCGACGGCGACACCGGCATGGTGCGGGGCTTCGCGCTTCCCGCCGTCGAAACCGTGACCTTCGTCGCGGAGAAGCCCGGCCACCTGCTACAGCCCGGCCGTGGCCTTTGCGGATGCGTGCACGTCGCCGACATCGGCACCGGCCCGGCGGCGTTCGCGGCCGGGCTCGCGCTGGACTCGCCCGCCTTCCGCAACGGTCCTGCACTCTGGAATGCGTTCTTCCCACGACTCACCGAGGCGAGCCACAAGTACACCCGCGGCCACGCCCTCGTGCTGTCGGGTCCTGCCACCCGCACCGGCGCGGCGCGCCTTGCCGCCCGCGGCGCGCTGCGGATCGGGGCCGGGCTCGTCACGGTCGCCTCGCCGGAGCGGGCGCTGGCCGAGAACGCCGCCCACCTCACCGCGATCATGCTGCGCGGTTGCGACTCCGCCGACGACCTCGACGACCTGCTCACCGACGAGCGCATCAACGCGATCCTGGCCGGTCCCGGCCTCGGCGTCGGCGAGGCGACCCGCGACCTCGTCGCGGTGGCGGCCGCCGCCGGCCGCGGCCTCGTGCTCGACGCCGACGCGCTGACGAGCTTTTCCAAGCAGGCGGCCCTCCTCGCGGCCCACATCGCCGACGGCGACGCGAAGGCGGTGTTGACGCCGCATGCGGGCGAGTTCGCCAAGCTGTTCGCAGACACCGACGCCGTCGCCGAAGTCGGCAAGCTGGAGCAGGCCCGCCGCGCCGCCGCGCAATCCGGCGCCGTGGTGGTGTTCAAGGGCCCCGACACGGTGGTGGCCGCCCCCGACGGCCGCGCCGCGATCAACGAGCATGCCACGCCCTGGCTCGGCACCGCGGGCTCCGGCGACGTGCTCGCCGGCCTGATCGCCGGCCTCCTGGCGCAGGGCATGCCACCGTTCGAGGCCGCCTGCGCCGCGGCCTGGCTCCACGGCGACGCCGGCCTGCGCCACGGCCCCGGGCTGATCGCCGAGGACATTCCGGAACTGATGCCCGCGGTGCTGGCGGATGTTTTGGAACGGCTCAGAGGCTGACGACGGTCTCTTTCCCTCCCGCAGGAGGAGGTAGGAACGCGTCCCTCACGTCACCTCGAAGCAGGTCCACAGCCCTGTGTCGAACCGCTCCAGCACCGTCGCGCTGATCAACCAGCGGCCAGGGTTGTCGGCCTGGAAGGCGATGCGCGCGGTGCGGCCTTCGAGCAGCTGGAAGGTGTCGAGCCAGTAGGGCTCCCAGCCGTCGTCGAGGGGGTGGAGCAGGCGGAAGACGTGGCCATGCAGGTGCAGCGCCTGCGGGAAGGCGGTCTCGTTTCGCAACGCCAGCACCACCACCTGGCCGCGCTTCACCGTGAAGATCGGCGCGAGGCCCGCGGTCGCGCTGGTGCCGTTGACCGACCAGATCCGCTTGGCGTCGCCAGAATAGACCGGCTCGGCCTCCGGCTTGTCCTTCTGAAGGGTGGCGCCCCCGGTGATCACCACGTCGCGCCGCAACGCGTTCTGGAGCTTGACCTCGCGCGGCAGCAGAGGGTTCTCGCCGATCGGCCCGATCGGCGGTCGCTTCTCGGTGACCGGCGCACCCTTGGTGACGACGGTGGCGAGCTGCAGGCCCTGGCCGACGAGCGCGGTGATGGCGCCCTTGGCGTCGGCCTCGGCCGGCAGGTCGATCAGCAGGTCGTAGCGGGTGCCGGGCGGGAACGGCAGCGTCGCGCGCAGGGGCTCGAAGGTGTCGGTCGGCTGGCCGTCGACGGCCGCGACGTAGACCTTCAGGCCCTCGAAGCGGATGCGGGTCGCCCGCGCGTTGCAGGCGTTGCCGAGCCGCACCCGGATGCGGCTGCCCGGCCGCGCCTCGAAGGTCGCCGGCACGTTGGCGCCGTTGATGGTCACGAGGTTGCCGAGCCGCCCGTTGCTCGCCGCGAACGCGGTTTGGCCGAAGGGCAGCAGCGTGCCGTCGTCCTGCAGGCGCCAGTCCTGCATCAGCAGCGACACGTCGGCCTCGACGGCGGGCGGCGCCTTCTCCTCCACCACGAGGAAGCCGGCGAGGCCCCGCCCGGACGGCTCGCTCGATCCGCCGACCACCAGCGGGCGGACCAGGAAGGTGCCGGCGTCCGGCGGCACGAAATCGTAGGTGAAGTCGGCGCCGGGCGCGATCGGCGTCTGCGTCACCCCGCCGACGCCGTCCATGGAATTCTTGTTGCGCACCCCATGCCAGTGCAGGGAGAGCGGCTTGTCGGTCTTGTTCTCGACGCGCACGCGAACGGCCTCGCCGAGCTTCACGCGCAGGGCCGGGGGCGCCGACGTGCCGTCGAACGACCAGATCGGGGTCTCGGGG